>CAZCER010000717.1:0-2672 GCA_964497385.1 uncultured Armatimonadia bacterium
GATCGAGCCGTTCAGGATCGCGCCGCCGCGCCCGTCGAAGCTGCAGGCGTTCCGACCGTACAGCCACGCCGACACCTGCGCGTTGCCCTCGATGTCGACCGTGTTCGCGATGATCGACATGTGGCCGCCTTCGCCCGCCCCGAACACGAAGCCGCCCGAGACGGGCTCGAACGCGCCGTTCACCACGAGGACCACGTTGTTCACAAACGTGTAGTCCCCCTTCGGCCGCCAGTCTCCGTCGATGAACACGATCGTCGGGTCGTCTTCCGTGCCCCCGTAGTCCAACACGAGACCCTCTTTGGGCGCCGCCGGGATGTCCGTCGGCGCAAGGATCAGGTCGGCCGAGTCGCGCAGAGAGGCCGGGTCGATGTCCGGAACCGGCACCGCGTCCCGGTAGGTCGCGTACGCCGGAAGCCCATAGGGATTCAGGGGCGGCGCCACGGAGCCGTCCTTGATGATCGCGTCGCCGGCCGACGTCGCGAAGCCCGCTACCGTCGCGGAGCCCCACACCTGAACGAGTGAGCCGTTCCCGTGGATGTCCGCGTTCCACACCTCCGGGGCCGCGTCGGGGTTGCTCTGCACCGCGACGTTCCCGTTCAGCGTCAAGCAGTCATCCGACAGAATCGCGTACCCGAGACCCGGGTGCGGAGGCGAAGTGTCGATGACGTGCCGCGCAACCGCCACCTTCTCCATGACCCGCGTCTCCGCGCGGATGGCTCGCATCGTGGGATCCACGGGGTCGGCGGACACGTCGATGTCGACGACCGACGCGTCGGCCGTCGTCCTGTCCGTGAGGGGATAGTCGAGATAGGCCCCTTCCGCGCCCCAGCCGTACGTGTAGTCCGGCGCCTCGAGCACGGAGTTCTCCGTGCCGACGTCCGTACTGCAGAGCTGCCACACCGCGTACTCCGTCGCGCCCTTCACGCGCCACTGCGCCTGCGACCGGCGATACTGAATGTGCTCGCGTGTGTTCGAGAACTGCGCCAACTGGATGATCGCCAAACCGAAGAGGCTCAGGACCACCAGCAGAACGAGAGCCAACGCGAGGATGGTTCCTCGCCGCGCTTTGCGTGTGTGCATCATGAGGCAACCTCCTCACATGTGGTTCCGAAGGCGCGCGGTCTTCCGCACCTCGGTGGCGACCGTCCACGGCGTCGCCTCGCCGCTGGTGCGCAGGATGACCGTCACGCTGCGGATCGACGACGGGGATGGGACGGCCGAGGCCTCGACGCCGTCGTACAGGAAGTGCAGCTCCTCGATGCCGTCCGCGACCCGCAGCGCCGGATCGTAATCCTCGAGGTCATCGAGGTACAGCTCGTTGTAGAGCCAGTCGTAGGAGATCTCCATCTCCGGTCCGAGGGAGACCGTCGCGAAACCGCCGCTGTTCTCGCCTTCGGGGTCCAGAATGTAGAAGCCCGATTCATCGACCAGAGGCTTCCGATAGCGACACAGGTCGGGCTCCGCCACGGTCACCAGAGCGCCGTCCTCGAGGTCTCTGAGCGCGATCGCCATCGACATCGACGCGTCCCGCGCGGCCTCACCGTGCGCCCGAGTGCTCGCGACCATCTGCATGCCCACCGTGAGCGCCATGCCCAGCGCGCCCGTCAGGATCGAGATGACCGCCAGCGCGATCATCGCCTCCATCAGCGTGAAGCCTCTATGGGTGCGCGTTCGAAGCGTTCGTGAGTGCGTCAAAGGCGTCCCTCCTCTCGAAACGCCCGCTACATGTTCGCCGTGTCGTCCGCGAACAGAGTCTCGAAATCCACATTGCCGCGAAGCTTGGAGTTCCCGTACTGCACGCGGATCGCGACCCGCTTCAGGTGCTGGGTCGACGGGTCTGGGTACGGGGCGATGGCGAGGCTGACCTGCGGCGAGGGCACTCCCGCTTCCTCGAGGCGCGCCTGGAGCACGGCGGCGCTGAAGTCGGGGTTGTCCTCGGTGAGCGCCGCGAACTCCGTCGCGTCCATCCGCCCAAGCATGTCCTGCACGGTTGTCGACACCATCATCTTGTGACGCGCTCGGGCCTCGGATATGGCCGCTTGGCCTAGCAGCGCAAGCGTCGCGGTGATCCCCATCAGGATCACCACGATGGCGAGCATCACTTCGATCAGCGTGAGCCCGCGCCGGCGCAAACGCGTCCTTGCTCTCATCCACTTCCGCATTGCGGCGCCTTCCTCTCTTACGGAGGATCACGCCGCGGCCCGTTCGACCGCATGGCGCGAGGGCGATGAGCGCGGGGGACCGTCGGCGCCCGACTGGGCGAGCCTCGGCCTACATACGCCCTATGAGTAGAGAGGGGACGCGTCGCGCGCGTTTGGGGGCTAGAGGGGGGCGGTCCGCCAGAATGCGGATTCCGCGTCTGTTGTGCGGGAATCGGACCATCCAAGCTGGTGCGCCAGAGCGTCGGCGTCGGCCTTCAGCCACACGACCTCTTCCGACAGCGGCTCACTGCGCACACGTCTCAGCGCGCGGAGCGCCACGTCGCCCCGCTCCACCCGAAGCGCGGCGCGCCCGACCACGTAGAACGCGCAGTTGCGCGCCTCACGCGCGGCCGTCTCCGACCGAAGAGCGCCGAGCGCGGCGAGGTGGCCCGCGACTTCCTCGACGCGCGGGTCCCCGCCCAACCCGCGCGCTACATGCTCCGCGGCGCGCGAGAGCCAAGAGACGTCCTC
>CAZCER010000718.1:0-2672 GCA_964497385.1 uncultured Armatimonadia bacterium
TCGTCTCCATGACAGGGCAGCGTATAAGTCCATTTCAGATCGGGCGCGGAGTTCGCAGGGCGGCCGCGAGTTGGCTCGGACGGTCGCGGGGGTGCTTGAGGAGCCGGAGGCGCGCCAGCGGATGGCGGAGGCGGCGAGTAGGATCGCCAGGCCCGACGCGGCGGCGGCGGTTGCGGCGGCGACGCTCCGAGTGCTGGAGGCCGCCGCGTGATTCGCGGGATCCGCTGGAGCGCCTATTGGCCCGCGCTCGCGGTGCTGCTGTTCGCGGAGGCTGCGCACGGTGGGCTCCTGTTGGTGCAATTGCCGCGGTACGCGCGGTCGACCCTCGGACTCGACGCCGGCCTAATCGGGCTGTGCGTGTCCGCCTACTATCTGGGCGACCTCGGTGGGAAGATGCCGGGCGGCCTGCTGGCGAGCCGCGCCGGCCCCCGTTTGACGCGGGCCCTCTCGGCCGCCGCGTCGCTCGCCTCGTTCGTCGCCATCGCGCGGCTGGAGAGTCCTATGTGGCTCGTCGGGGCCTGTCTGGGGCATGGCCTGGCGGCCGGGCCGCTCTGGCCTTCGGTCCTGGGGCACGCGGGGCGGTCGTCGGATGTCGGGGCGCGGGGCACGGCGATGGGCGCGGCTTTCGCGAGCTGGATGTCGGGTATGGGGCTCGGGGTCATGGCCTGCGTGCTTCTCCGTGACGCGCCACCGGCAAGCGGGTTCACGCCGATTGCGGTCACATGGGTGCTGGCCGTGACAGCGGCGCTGTTCGGCGTGGAGCGCCGTGGGGCGTGCCGCGTCGAGGTCGACGCGCGCGAAGCGCCAGTCAGCCCGCTGCGCGCGCTCAGGGCGGCTCTCGCCATTGAGAGCCCGCGAGCGCTTCTCTTGGGACTCTTCCTGCAGACCTTCAGTCTGGGGCTCCTTGCCCCTGTGCTGGAGAGGCATCTGGCGGAAACGGCCGGCCTGAGCGGTCGAGAGACGGCGTGGATGCTCGCTGTCGGAGCGGGGACGGCGCTGGGTCTCGTGGTTCCCTTCGGACGGTTGGCCGACCGAGCCGGGGTCCGGGCCATGCTGTTGTCGGGCCTTGTCGTCTCGGGGACGGTCGTGCTCGCGCTTCCTTGGCTGAGAGGTCCGGCGGCGCTCTGTGCCGCGGCGGCGCTCGGGGGTGGAGCCTACGCGGCGCTGCTGCCGGCCTGGAACGCGCTCCTGCTTCGTTACGCGCCAGAGCCGACGCGAGAGGTCGTGCTCTCCGCGTTCATGGCGCTGGAGCAGTGCGGGATGATCGCGGGGCCGATGCTCGCCGGTCTCCTGTGCGCCGGCGTGTCCGCC
The DNA here is from genome assembly GCA_964497385.1 of uncultured Armatimonadia bacterium. Classification (GTDB taxonomy): domain Bacteria; phylum Armatimonadota; class Zipacnadia; order UBA1398; family UBA1398; genus CAZCER01. The sequence continues at coordinate 1,312 of CAZCER010000718.1, forward strand.
GAGGCGCCGTTCGTCCTGAGTAGAGCGTGCATCACGGTGATGGCTGGCGTCTACGCGCTGTCGCCAGCGCTCGGAGGGCCCCATGGCGAACGAGGAGCCAGGGACGGTGTGTCATGTCTCCCGGTGTAGCCGCGGCCGAACTCGCCGGTCTGGGCCTGGCCGCGTCGTGGCTCGCGAACACGCTCGGGGCCTACGCCGTGACCAAGATGGCAAGGCTCCTTGTGGTGCGCCGGACATGCTCGGCGGACGCGATCGCCCTCACCTTCGATGACGGCCCGGACCCGAGATGGACGCCGCGCGTGTGCGACCGCCTGGAGGCCGCGGGGTCGCGGGGGACGTTCTTTCTGCTGGCGGAGAAGGCGGCCGCTCAGCCCGACCTGGTGAGGGAGCTTTTGGAGAGGGGCCACGAAGTCGCCCTCCACGGCCAGTCGCACAGGCCCCTGTGGTTGCGATGGCCTTGGAGCGTCCGGCGCGACATGGAGAGAGGCCTCGCCTGTTTGGAGGACTTGGTCGAGGGGCCCGTGGAGTGGTGCCGGCCGCCGTGGGGACACTGCACGCTCGACTCCTTGTGGACGGCCAGACGGCTCGGACTCCGGACGGCGCTCTGGTCGGTGTGCCCGGAGGGCTTCGTTGGTCGGCACGACGCCGAGGCGCTTGCGGCCGCGACCGCTTCCGCACGGGCCGGGGACATTGTGTGCCTCCACGACGCGGGGGGCCGCCCTGACACGCCGAGACGCGTGCTGGCGGCGCTTGATCTCGCGCTTCCGCGGCTCGAGGAGCGGGGTCTCGTTAGCCGTCCGCTGAGCGAGCACCCGCTCCGTGCGCCGCGGGGCTCCCGAAGCGCTCCTCACACACACGCCTGCTGATCCAGATCTCCGCGACCTCATGAAGCCCGTGCCGGCCCCGGACCCGGCGCTCGCCGTCCGGATGCGCCTTCGCGACGATGCGACGGATCCACCAACTCAGCAGCGCCCGTCGCCAGAGGGGGGTGATCGGGTGGAGTTCGAAGCCGTAGCGACCGCTGAGGCCGGGGAAGAGGTAGGCTCCGTAGGCGGCCTCGACGGCATGGAAGCGAGGGTCGGAGCGCCAGGCCTCGGCGAGCGCGGCGAGGGAGCGGCGGATGAGTCGATGAAACTCGAGGCCGACGCGATAGGGCGTGTGGTGGGACGCGTGCAGGCGCTCGAGGCGGGTGGTCCGCAGGTGGAGTTCGGCGACGGGGGCGCCTCGGGGTACGCGCGTGCCGTCGGCGAGGGAGAGCGTGTCGCCTCGGTGTGGGTGGATGGCGACGCGGAAGACGACGTCATCGTCGTGGGGAGCGAGTTCGCGCACCCCAAACAGGCGGTCGAAGACGCGGTCTACGG
>CAZCER010000719.1:0-2666 GCA_964497385.1 uncultured Armatimonadia bacterium
CGCTCCAGCGCCAGTCGGAGGTCACGTCGGGGACCTCGCCGTCGAGCGTCGGCGGGTGTTCCATCTCGCCGGTCGCGAGAAACTCCCTGAGGGCGTAGCGCATGCGGGCGAGGCGCCGGAAGTAGGGTCCGTTGTCCGGATGGTCGATCACGCTCGGGTCCATCCACCCGAGCTGCTCGCCCCACACGAGCGACTGGGCGCCCTTGCAGCGGAACGATTGGGCGTCGTCGCCGCTGTAGGCTCGTCCGAACAACTGGATCCGCCCGCCGTAGATCGCGGCGGTCAGCGGGACCTGGTCGCGGTACTGGAAATGCCACGTGAGATAGCCGTCGAAGAGGTTCGCGTACGGCTCCGCGTTGCACTCCGTCGTGATCATCTTCTCGGGGCTCAAGGCGCGCAGTTCCTCACGGAGCTGCGTGAGCAGAGGCCAGTAGCCCGTCACCGTCCACCAGTTCCCGCCGCCCACAGGGTGTCCATGCGAGGCGTCGAAGCACTCCCGGGGCCCCGCCGCCGCGATCTGATCGATGTAGACGCCGTCAACGCCGACCTCCTCGCCGCAAAGCCGAAGCACCAGCCCGCGCACGGTGTCGCTCCAGAGACGCTGCGTCGGGCACATCGGCGCGAGCTTAGCGCCGGAGCCGTACTCCTCGATGTAGGGTTCGCCGCTTCGGTCCTTCGTCGCCGCGGCTCGGCCGGAGGCCGCGAAGTCCTCGAGAGCCGTATCCCAGAGGCGGCCGTTGATGTAGGGCATCACCCTGACGCCGGCCTCCTGGAGTTCGCGCACGCCCTCGGCCATGCCCGGCTTCGTGGGGAAGTAGTGTGGGTACTCGACATCGAAGGGGATCTGGTGCCAGTTGTACCAATGCAGGGCGACGGGGACGCCCATGTACTCCGCCATCCGCTTCACGCGGTCCACGCACTCCTCCGGGCCTCCGCCGGTCTGCGCCCAGATCGCCGTATCCTTCATCCACTGCGGAGTGTCCGGCCTGTCCGACTCCGGCCACCACGGCGCCGAGGCCGCCGCCCACGCGCGGTGGATGCGCGCGGCGTCGTACCAGTCCCCGTCAAAGAGTTCCAGCACCGTCTCTCCGGGCTGTTCGAAGCCGTTGCCGGGGACCCCCATGTTCTCCGGCCGCCATTCCATCTCGGCCGCGAATCTCCCCGCCTCCGCCTTGACCACCACCGACTTGTGCCACGCCTCGGGATCCTGGCAGCCGAAGTACAGGCCTCCGTCCGAATCGTAGAGTGCGCCAAACTGGAGCGAACACCAGCCGGAGGGATAGTCGCCTTGGAAGGTCAGTCCCGCCTGACAGGGGTTCGGCGAGCACTGTCCCGAGACCAATGGAATCAGGCCCCAGTCATCCGCTCCGGCGCCTCCGAGTTCGCATAGGCTGATCGTGAGCGGCGTGACCGTCCAGAGCCCGGCGCCGTCTCCGGAGCGCACTCGCAGGCGCGACGCCAGGCGCGGACCCGAGACGGTCAGTTCCTGCTGGACCCGGGCGCCGGCCAGGGCGCCGTTGCGCGGCTCAGACCAGGTGAGGAGCAGTCTGGAGTCGTCGCCCTCGGCGCTGCACCGGAGAAAGCCCGAGGCGCCGTCCACCGCCTCTCGGCTCCCGTCCGCGGCCTCGAAGAGGGCCTTCCAGAGCGGCTGCGCGCCGGAGGTGAGTTCCCGCCGCGCCCTGTTGTCGTAGAGGCTCTCAAGGGTGACCTCCGAGCCCGACATCCTCAGGAGGGCGCGCATCCGCCCTTCGCCAAGCCGGTGGTAACTGGCGTTCTCGCCGTCGAGCGCCGCCGGGATCGGATCGCGCCCGTCCTCCAGAGCCAGCCGAACCGCGCGGAGACGCTTGACGGCGGCTCCGGGGCGGCCCTCGTCAAGCGGACGACGCGCGAGGCTGTCGGCCCAGTCGCCGCTCGCGGAGCCGCGTTCGGCGATCGCGGCCGACAGGGCGTCGGCGAGGGAACTCCCGATGCGCGCGCCCTCGCGGCGCGCGAGCGCCGCACTGGCCTCGGCCAGCGCGCTCGGCCCGCTCTCCGGCGCGCCGATGTAGAGGTGCGCGCGGTGGGAGATGGATCGCGAGTCCCACGGGGCCCAGGGGCCGTGCAGGTAGGCGCCGTAGCCCCCGCGTCCGTCATAGACGCGGACGTCGCCCTTCCAGAGCAGCCCCAGCACGTTCGTTCCATCGGTGACGGCCGCCCACTTCGAGCCGACGCGCGTGGATTCGTCGGCCTGAAGCGGCGTCCCATCGGGTGAGGCGGGCGTGGCCCAGTGCGTAAAGGCCTCGTCGGGGTAGTTCAGCTCGAGAACGTGAAACTCGCTCCAGGCGAACGGCTCCCGCTGCTCCGCGTGGACGTCCACCGAGATCAGCGGCGAGCCCGCGAAGTACCGGAAGGTGTACTCCGCCGTCGGAGCGGCGCCCGGCGGGTCCGCGTGACCCGTGTAGGCGGCCCGCACGCGAACGGTCGCGCAGATCGGCCCGGCGGCGACCGCCTCCACGGTGGGGGATGGGTCGTTTCGGATCAGGAAGCCGCCCAGGGACGGGTCGTGAAGCCGATCGTTGAACGCGAATCCCTCGAAGACCTTTCCCGTCTCGAGGAACTCGATCCGTGAGGGCAGCCCCCCGAGCGCCGTCGGGGAGTGCACGACCGCGTAGTGGTCGTTGCGAACG
>CAZCER010000720.1:0-2661 GCA_964497385.1 uncultured Armatimonadia bacterium
CCCCCGCATCTGGTACGGCGGCGACTACAACCCCGATCAGTGGCCCGAAGAGGTCTGGCTTGAGGACATGCGGCTGATGAAGCTGAGCGGCTTCGAGGTCGCGACCGTGCCCGTGTTCAGTTGGGCGAAGCTGCAGCCGAGTGAGAACACCTACGAGTTCGGCTGGCTCGACCGCGTCATGGACCTCCTCGCCGAGAACGGGCGCTACGCCTGTCTCGCGACCTCGACCGCGGCGCAGCCGGCGTGGATGTCGAAGCGCTACCCGCAGATGCTCCCGGTCGGCGAGGACGGCCAGCGCAGGAAGCACGGGAACCGCGTCAACTTCTGCCCCAACTCGGCGGACTACCGGCGGCTCGGAACCGAACTCGCCCGGCGGCTCGCGGAGCGCTACAAGGACCACCCCGCGCTCCTCATCTGGCACATCGCGAACGAGCACGGCTCGCCCTGCTACTGCGATGTGTGCGCCGCCGCCTTCCGCGAGTGGCTTCGCGCGCGCTACGGGTCGCTCGACAAGCTGAACGAGTGCTTCTACACGGCATTCTGGGGCCACGGGTACACCGACTGGGACCAGATCGAGACCCCGACGCACAACGGCGAGCGCTCGAACCCGAGCCTTCTGCTCGACTACGACCGGTTCCAGTCGGACTCGATCCTCGAGTGCTACAGGCTCGAGTACGAGGCGATCAAGGCGCTCACACCCAGTGTGCCGATCACCACGAACCTGATGGGAACCTTCAAGCCGCTCGACTACTTCGCTTGGGCGCCCCACATGGACGTGATCTCCTGGGACAGCTACCCGCCGCTCAACGCCCGCATGAGCGACGTCGCGCTGCGCCATGACCTCATGCGCGGCCTGAAAGACGGCCAGCCGTTCATGCTGATGGAGCAGACGCCGAGCCAGCAGAACTGGCAGCGGTACAACTCCCTCAAGCGCCCCGGCGTGATGCGCCTCTGGAGTTACCAGGCCGTCGCCCACGGGGCGGACACCATCATGTTCTTCCAGTGGAGGCGCGGGCGCGGCGGGTGCGAGAAGTACCACGGCGCGGTCGTGGCGCACGCCGGCCACGAGAACACCCGCGTGTTCCGCGAGTGCGCGGAACTCGGCGCCGAACTCCAGCGGCTTGGCCCGGAACTCCTGGACTCGCGCCTCGACGCGCGGGTGGCGATCCTCTTCGACTGGGAGAACTGGTGGGCGGTCGACCATCGCTCCGGCCCGAGCGTGGACCTAGACTACGTCGGCCAGGTCGAGAAGTACTACCACGCCCTCTGGGAGCGGAACGTCGCCGTGGACCTCGCACGTGTGGACGCCGACTTGAGCGGCTACGACATCGTCATCGCACCGGTTCTCTACATGGTGAAGCCCGGAATGGCCGAACGGCTCGAGAGCTTCGTCGAGGCGGGCGGCACGTTCGTCACGACCTTCTTCAGCGGGATCGTCAACGAGAACGACCTCGTCACCCTCGGTGGGTACCCCGGGGAACTCCGAAAGCTACTCGGGATCTGGGCCGAGGAGATCGACGCCCTCTTCCCCGACATGCGGAACGAGGTCGTGATGTCGGCGCCATTCGCGGATCTCTCGGGCTCCTACGCGTGCGGGATGCTCTGCGATCTCATCCACGCGGAGACCGCCAAAGTGCTCGCGACCTATGGCTCGGACTTCTACGCCGGCCGCCCCTGCCTCACCGAGAACGCCTTCGGAGCGGGCAAAGCCTACTACGTCGCGACGGCCCCGGAGGAGGCATTCCTCTCAGCCTTCCTCAAGGCGCTCTGTGACCAGAAGGACGTCGCACCGGTTCTCGGGGCCCCGCCCGGCGTCGAGGCGACGCGCCGGGTGAAGGGCGAGGACACGTACACGTTCCTGCTGAACCACAACGGGGAGGCGACAACCGTGCAGCTTGCGGGCCCGGCCCGGGACCTCCTCACCGGGGCGGAGGTCGGCCGCTCGGTCGAACTCCCCGGCCGTGGAGTGATGATACTGAAGGCATAGAGCCCGAACAGGTTGATGGAGGGGGCCGCATGCGAGCCCCGCCCTTGAGGCAGTAGGAGGTACTCAGCCATGCGAACCCTCACGCTCTGCGCTCTCGCCGTTCCGCTCGTGACAAGCCGGGGAGCGCTCGCCCAGAGCCCCGCGCGCACCATCGACCCGCTAGTTCCCGAGGGTTACGCGCTCGCCTTCGAGTGGGGCTTCGAAGACGGAACGCTAGGCGCGCTCGAAGCCCGGCCCGGAAGTGAGTGGGCCGTGATCGAGGAAGGCGGCGAGAAGGTCCTCTCCCTCGTGAAGCACGGAGAGGCCGTCGAGGTGCGGGCCCCGTTCGGCTACGTGACCCTTCCCGAGCCGCTCGCGGGCGACCTGGTGCTCACGTTCGTGGGGCGGAACCTCACGGCCGAGGACGTCGGCCATCGGGACATCTGCAGCTTCCTCGGCTGGCTCGACATGACGCACATGACCTACGTCCACACCTCAGCGGCTACGGATGAGCACGCGAACGGCGTCTTCCTGGTCGATGGCGCGGACCGAGCCGGCGTCGACATGACCGTGGATGTCCCGAAGCTGAAGGACAAGGACGAGCACCTCATCAAGGTCACCCGCGATCTCGCGACCGGTGAGGTGCGCGCCTACATCGACGACATGGTCGAGCCGTGCCTCGTGGGTGTCGACCC
>CAZCER010000721.1:0-2661 GCA_964497385.1 uncultured Armatimonadia bacterium
CGGTACGTCTTCCACATCGTCTTCGACCTGCCGGAGGACGAGGCGACGGAGTAGACCGCTCTGACCGGCCCTCCCGGGCTCGGGAGGGCCGGTCCTACCTGTCCTCGGCCGTGCGCGTCGAGCCGCGGCGCCCCATCGGACGCGCCCGCGGGTCGGTGTATAATCCTCTCCGCGCGGGGGGGCTCGGAGGAAACGACAACCATGGGCGTTATCGAACTCACCGACAACTGCGAGGACCTGAGCACCGACAAGGGCTTCCAGTTTCGCTTCCACTGCGAGCGCTGCGGCAACGGCTACCAGACCCACTTCAAGGCGAACCCCCTCGGCATGGCGCAGGGGCTTCTCGCCGGCGCGGGCCGCCTCTTCGGTGGAGTGCTCGACCGCGCCGCCGACAGCGCCTACGAGGTCCAGCGCGCGGTCGGCGGGCCGGCGCACGACGCCGCGATGCGCGAGGCCGTCGAAGAAGTGAAGAGCTACTTCAAGCAGTGCTCCCGCTGCGGGCAGTGGGTGTGTCCCGAGCACTGCTGGAACGCCGAACGCGGGATGTGCGAGGCCTGCGCGCCCGACCTCAACGAGGAACTCGCGCAGATGCAGCAGGAGGCGACGCTCGACCAGCTCCGCGAGCGCGTCCGCGACACGGACTACGCCTCGGGCATCGACGTGCGCTCCACGGCGAAGGCCGCCTGCCCCCACTGCGGCGCGCCGGCCGGCACGGGCAAGTTCTGCTCCGAGTGCGGGAAGCCGATCTCCGCGAAGGCCGAGTGCCCGCGCTGCGGCGCCGAGGTCAAGGGCGGCGCGAAGTTCTGCTCCGAGTGCGGGGAGCCGATGCATGGCTGAGCCGACCCCTCTGACCGTCCGAGGCGCGTACACCGAGGGTGACGCCGCCGAGCCGGTCCGCGCGACGCTCACGCTCACGGACGGCGCGGTCGATGTCGTGCCCGAGATGGGGGAGCCCGCCCGCATCGTGCTCGATGAGGCCGAGAGCGTGGAGGCTGGCGATTACGATGTCTCGGTCGCGCTGCCGGCGGGGCGGACTGTCACCTTCTCGAAGCTCGGGGCCCGGCACGACGAGTTCGCCGAGGAACTCCTCAGGCATCGGAATCTCGCGACCTCCCGAGCGATGCTCTGCTCCGAGGAGTGCGTGCCGGCCGAGTTCGAGGGAGCGTTCGACTCGGACGAGTCCTCTCTGCCCTGTCACCTCGCGTTCTACGCCACACGCCTCGTGGTCTCGCCCGAGGACGCCTTCCCGGAGCCGATCGAGTACGGCGACATCGCGTCCGCCCGGTTCGACCCGGCCGAGCACGGCGTGGCCGTTCGGCTCGAGGACGGGACCGAGCGAGGCATCCGGAAGCTTGGCGGGCGGACCGATGAGGCGACCCGGGAACTCCGCGCCCGTCTGGAGGCGTTCGGCCGGCTCTTCCTCTCGGCCCTGGACCTCGCGTTCGTCCCGGATGGGGACGCGACGCGACGCGTGGTCGAGGCGCTCCTGTTCGATGGCCGCTCGGCGCCGGTCGCGCGGATCCGCGCGGCCGGGGTGGACCCGTGGGCGGTCCTCCGCGCGAGCGACGGCTCGGGGGACGCGGAGCGCGCCGAGTACGCCAAGGCGCTGGTCGAGCTGTGTGGGGAAGAGAACGTCCGTGTGGGCGTGAAGCTCCTCGCCGACCCGCGCGCAACCGACACACTCACCGTGGCCCTGCCCGAGGAGAACGCCGCGATCCGCGAACTTCAGATGATGGTCTGGGCCGCCGCCGTCCTCCCGCGCGCAGCGGGGGGCGAAGTGGTCTTCATCGAGGTGCTGACCGAGACGGACTGCGCCACGTACGCGTTCCGAGTCGGCGAGGGCTCAGCCATCGCGGGCGTCGACGACCTGGAACGCTGCCTCCGGCGAATCCAGTTCCGGCGCGATCCGATCCGCGCGCCGGAGAACCAGCCCGGCGACCCGCTTTGGGTTAGGTACGCGCCCGCCATCCGCAACGTCACGGAACTCCGGCTGCTGCGGGAGGCCTTCGCGGGCCGCGTCGCGCACACGTCGGTGGAGGCGTGGCGCAAAGGGCTCGAGGGGTACGCCGGGTAGCGCCGGCGCCTCAGTGCTTCGGCCCTACTCCCCGATCCACCTCAGGAACTCGGCCACGTCGAGGATCAGGAAGTTCCGGTCGGCGCTGTTCATCACGACGATGACGCCCTTCGGATGCTCGGGGCCGAGGGGCGCGGCGACGGCATCGAGCCCGTCGGTGTCGTCCGCGCCGGACCCGACGACGGCCACCAGCTCCGAGTGGTCGTGCGGGTTGCTCGGCGCGCCCTCGCGGCGGTAGACGTGGATCTCGGTTCCGCCCTCGATCTGATCGGTGCTGAGGAGGTACCCCACGCCGGGGTCCGTTCGGAGGATCGCGAGCCCTTCGCGGTCGCCTTCATAGCCGTCCCGGGCGAAGACCGCGAGTTCGACGCCCGCGTCCGGATGGTCGGGGTCGGCGTGCCACTTCGTGATGGCCCGCCCTTCCTCCGCGACGTACACGAACCCGAGTTCGTCGTCCACAACCAGCGCCTCGATCTCCCCGCCCACGGTGCAGTTCCCGAGTTCGCGGACCTTCGTCGCCTTCACGCGGCCGGCGCCGTCCGGCTCGAGGCGGTACTGCCAGAGGTAGCCGGAGGTCGGCCCCCCCG
>CAZCER010000722.1:0-2660 GCA_964497385.1 uncultured Armatimonadia bacterium
GCTCGCCGCATCGCCGTCCCCTGGCAGCCGGTTGACGGCTATGTCGAACCCCTCCCAGCCGGTGGCGTGGTCCTGGTCTGTGTCGAGGTAGAGGACCATCCAATCGGAACCCGTTCGGGGCGAGAGCGGCTCGGCCGTCTCGACGAGGAAGTACACGTTTTCGCGGTCGCGAGCCACCCTCGCGGAGACGATGTCGTTCCGGCCGGTGGTGTTCGTGAGCTGCGCGTAGTTGTTGTAGCCCGGATGATCGCGGTGCGCCGGGTCGCCGAGATCATCGAGGAACTCCGGGCCGACGTCGCGCCACTGGTCGAGTCCGGCCGAGAGGTCGATAGTGCTCGGCGCGCTCGGGGGTTCCGGCGGTCGCACGCCCTTGTAGCGGCGGACGTAGGACGCGAGCTGGTAGTAGTAGTGGTCGGCGAGCGGCCCCTTGGCAGGCTCGATGTCCCGGCTGTGCTCGGCGTCGTACTGGTCCCAGAAGCACACGGGGAGTTCGGGCTCCGTGAAGCGCATGGCGATCCACTCGTTCCAGCCTGTCACGAACACGAAGCGCGGGTCTTCCGTAAGCGCGCGCTCCCACTGCTCCGCCGCGTTGCGGCCGTAGACGAGCGCCCCGGGGGTGAGATCCACCGCCCCGCCGTGGTAGCTCCTGCCATGGGAGCGGGGGTGGCTGAGGCGTCCGAGCTTTCCGTCCACGGCGTTCTGGGCGACGCCGACGGACATCTGCTCGGCCTCGCCCCGGTCGTTCCGGAAGACGTGCTGGGGGAAGACCTCGAGCCAGCTCCACTGATTCGGCTTCGTCGGGCCGACGAAGTAGCTCGCTTGGGGGGCGCGGAATGTGAAGAAGTCCAGGATGCGAGCCGACTCGGAGTCCGCCGTCCGAACGCTGAAGACGCGGTCACCCTCGATCGGTTCTCCGTCCGCGAACGCGCTGCCGCCGACGTACACCTCGCCGGTGTGGCTCCACCAGCCCACGGTGCCGTGTGCTTCCGCGAGTTCGAGGTAGTACGCGCCCGCCTCGACCGGTGCGTCGAGGTCGAGGGCGAGCCAACCGTTGTCGGCAATCCGCTCGAAGCGCTTCGTCGCCAACACCGGGCCGTCCGGCCCGTCGCGGCGAAGCGTCACGGTCACTGCGGCGTCCGTGGTCTCCCAGGTCGGCGCCGTGAGGGCCACCCCTATCATGGTCTTGTCGGTCGTGAACGACTGTCCGAACGTGTGCCCCGGCTGGAGCCGGATCGGGATGTTCTGCTGGCGGTTTCCGATGTCGTCGCCCAGGAGCGTGGGGTCGGCGAGGATGAGGGGCTTGCCCTCCCACCGGTACCAGAGTTCGGGATGGACGCCGGGCGCGTAGAGGGTCTCATAGAGGTGTCGCACGACTTTGGCCGGATCGCCGAACGGGCACAGGAACGCGATCTGCGGAGTCTGCGCGCCCTCGGCCCGGGCCTCGGCCCAGACCCGGAGAAGCGCCTGCCACTGCTCGTCGTACGTGGCCTGGTTCGTCACGTCGAAGACGACCATGTCGACACCGGCGTCCGAGAGCATCTGCGCGTGCCGCCGGAGCACGTAGGGGTCATCGGTGTTGTAGTAGCCAAAGAGGGACTCGCCCCAGTGGTGGAAGGCGTGCATCGGGCCCCAGAGGGGGTTGTCGGGGTTCGTCGCGGCCATCGGGTCTTCGGCGAGGATCTTGGTGATGTCCCATGGCCCGCCGTTCACGTGCGCGCCAAGCCACAGGAAGTAGAAGATCCCCACCTGGCGGTCGGGGCGCGGCGGTCCGACCTCGTCGAAGCTCGGCACGGCACGGCCGAGCCCATCGGTTGCGACCCAGGTGTCGGCGCGTACGTCGCGGAGAGGCTGGGCCGAGGCGCAAGCGGCGCCGAGCGCGACGGCAGCCAAGACGACCCGAGGAATCAAGCGAGTTAGGGTGCTCACAGCGTCTCATTCCCAACCGTTCAGATAGCGGTGGCCCTGCACCGCTCGTATGCTTCGCCGCGGCGATCACGGAACCTGGTCGAGCCGATCGGCTTCAGCGCCGCTCCGGCACTCGGAACTCCGGAGGGATGACGGTGACGATGTCCCCCGAAACGAGCGCGCCGTCCGACTCCGACGCCAGTGCGTCGCCTTCCGCCAAGTGGTGCCAGTCGCACATCCCGCGCTCGTACCGATCGCGCTGGCGCACGGTGAAGAACTCCTCCCGGAGATGCGGGCAACAGGGCGATGGGCGCTCGCCGGAAAGGCTGCACACGGGCAAGCGCACGACGCTCTCCGGCACGGGCACGGGTTCCGGCCGGCGGCTGTCCCCGTAGAGGTGGTACATGATGCGGCCGAAGAGCGGCCCCGCGCCCGTGATCCCGGACACCTCGTGCATCTCCTCGCCGCTGAAGTTGCCCACCCAGACGGCGACCGTGTAGTCGGGCGTGTAGCCGACGGCCCAGTTGTCGCGGCGCCCCGACGACGTCCCCGTTTTCGCGGCGCAGGGGAAAGGCAAGTCGAGAGGCGAGCGGGCCCCGAACTCGAGCCGACGCGCGTCGCGGTCGGCGAGGATGTCTCCGATCAGGAAGCTCGTCTCGAGCGAACATGCGCGCACCCCCTCCTCAGTAACTGGCGTTGGTTCGCCGTCCGCCTTCACGATGCACGCGGGGTTCCACAGGCGTCCTCCGTTCGCG
>CAZCER010000723.1:0-2651 GCA_964497385.1 uncultured Armatimonadia bacterium
GCGCCGCGGCTCCTCTTCACAGACCGCGTACTCTTCGGCTATGCTCTCGTGGACGCTCTCCTCGCGCTGCAACGCTTTCTCCCCACAAGGCGTCTCGCCGGACCCGGGGCGATCGCCGACGGGGCCCTTGCGCGGCGAGGCGCGGTGTGATAGCCTACGGGTTCGTGCTTAGGAACACAACCCCTCGAGGGGATGGTTCCTGTTGTTGTGTGGAGGATCACCATGGCCAGAATTTGCGAGATCTGCGGCAAGCACCCCATCACGGGACACAGCGTTAGCCACTCGGATCGCAAGACCAAGCGGCGCTGGCTCCCGAACGTGCAGCGCGTGCGCGTGCGCGTCGCCTCCGGCGAGGTCAAGCGGATGCGCGTCTGCACCTCATGCCTCAAAAGCGGCAAGGTCACCAAGGCCGGGGCATGAGTCCCGCCCGCCCCTGCGGCGCGGACTTCCGTCTGACGCACTAGGCAAGCCGGTTGGCGCTCAGGGCGCCGACCGGCTGCTTGCGTTCTTGGGGCGCCGGTTCCATCATGTCCGACCAGCCCCGACGGCGCCGGACTCGCCCGCGCCGGGCCGTGGCGCCTCCTCGCGCTCCACAAGAAGCGGGACCAGAAGGATCACCAGCAGGTACGCCCCGCACCCCACGAGCAGCGTCCGCGTGAAGCCCAGGTAACGCCCTCCGAGCATCGCCAGCACCGTTCCGGCCGTCGAGAGGATCCCGTTCACGCCCCAGAGCTTCGGCGCCATGCCGGGCAGGAGCGTTGCGGTCAGGCGCATGCCCGCCGGGAACGGCACGCCCAGAGCCATCCCGAGCGGCATCACGAGCGCCGCCGCGAGCAAGGCCCGCGCGAACACGGGCCATCCCTGCAGCGCCGTCAGGAGCGGCGGAGCGGCCAGAGCGTGCAGCGCCCCGAGCGCGGCGGCAAGGACCGCCGCCATCCGCACGCAGTTCACCAGGGCGTCTTCGCCCCGGCGCTGGCTCCACAGGCTCCCCAACCCGCCCCCGAGCAAGAGACTGAACACAACCACCGAGAGCGTGAGCGTCGGGTAGCCCAAGAACAGCACGAGCTTCTGCGACAAGGGAACCTCGAGAAGCATGAAGCCGACTCCGAGCAGCGCGAAGTAGCCGAACGCCGCTCCGTGCGCCCCCAGACGCGGCCTGCCTCGCAGGGCCGAGCGCCCAACCGCCGCCGCGAAAATCACCAGTCCGAGCCCGACCGCCGCGGCCGGTATGTAGGCCAAGCGAGCCAGGAGAGGGTTCAGGCCCCGCGTGAGGTCGATGAAGAAAGGCTGGTCGTCCCGCACGGGCTCGAGCGCCTGCGGCCGGGTGCCCGCATAGTCGGCCACCGACTTGGAGCCGGAACAGAGCACATTCAGGCCCTCGTGGTTCTCACGCGCGAAGGGCAGGTAGAGAACCTCCAGGCTCCGCATCTCCCGCGCCCGCGCCTCGACAATGCGCGCGCGCTCTTCCTGACTGAAGCCGTCTCCACCGATGCGCGCGCCGAGTTCCGAGGCGACCAGGCCCAGAAACGGGTCGTACGCGGTGCGGGCCCTGAACTCGTCAAGGTCGAGCCAGGACCGCGCGAGAACGCCCGCCAGCGCATCGGCGGCCGGTTCGTCCATGGGTTCGCGCGTCACGATCAGCATGTGGCTGTAGGGATCGTTCCACCAGAGCGAGGCGTCGTCGGCCACGGCCTTCGCCGAGGAGCGAAACCCGGCCGCGTCGAGATGATGCGCCTCCGCGATCTCCGCAAGCGTCTCCAGGCTCGCCCTCGGCCGCGGCAGCGCCGCGATCGCGCAGTGGCGCATGGCCTCGGGAACGGTCTCCCCGCGCTCCGTGAGCGCCTCCACGGCGGTCAGCAGCGCCTTGCGGACGATCAACTCGCCGTCGAGAACGACGACGATCCGGCCGCCGGGCTTCAGGTGAGCCAGGTAGTCGCCGAAGGCCTCCACCGTGAAGACGTGCGACTCCACGAGGGTCAGACCGCTCGCCTGAGTCGTCGCCGTCTTGGTCAGGGCGGTGTAGATCACGTCGTACGCCTCGCCCTGCCGTCGGATGAAGGAGCGTCCCTCGTCGACGTAGAGTTCCACCCCCTCCATCGCGTAGACGCTCCCGTTGTGCTCGCGGAAGTCGTACATCAGCGTCGGGATCGAGGGGTTCAGCTCCACGCCGACCATCCGCCCCGCGCCGGCCTGCCAGCCCATGTGCACGTCGAGGCCGCCCCCCGGGCCGATCAGGAGCACTGCCTCGCGCGGCCCGCTCACGATCCCCGCGAAACCGATCATCTCGGAGGCCAGGCGCACGGAATCCGGCGTGCCGTCGTAGAGCATCATGTTCGTCGGGACGTCGCCGTCCGTGTAGACGTAGAGCGACGAGTCGCCCTCGTTGGAGACCACGTCGGTCCGCGCGAAGGCGTTCCAATCGGTCGCGACGAGCTTCGCACCGAGTTCCTCGCTCCCGAGTTCGGCCGGGCTGAACAGAGGCTTCACGCTCCCGGCCGCGGCGCTGGCCTCCGAGAGATCGATCGAGGACAGGCCGATCAGCCGCTCCCCGGAGTTCGCGAAAACCACCGCCGCGCAGACCAGTCCGACCACCGCCGTCGCCGAGCGACCGCCCCAGCCGGAGCCGACGGCCAAGGCCGCGGCTCCGGCGA
>CAZCER010000724.1:0-2638 GCA_964497385.1 uncultured Armatimonadia bacterium
GCGCTTCTGTTCCACGCGCTCAACGGCATACGGGTCACCGTGCTTGAGTTCGGCGGTCTCGCGCGCCATCACAAGGCTTCCGTGGCTCTGATGGCGGCCGTGGGGCTCGCGCTCGCGTTCGCGGGCGGGGCCCTGTTCTACTCCTACATCATGAAGGCGTACGCCGCTTAGCCTCGGCGTGTTGGAAGGGACGGACGGCATGGCATCCCCCAGGATTCTGGTGGTCGGCGGAGGGCTCGCGGGCATGCGGGCCGCGATCGAGGCGCACGACCGGGGGGCAGACGCAACGGTTCTCACCAAGGTGTACGCGATCCGCTCCCACTCGGGCGCCGCGCAGGGCGGCGTCAACGCCGCGCTCGCGAACCACCCCGACGCCAGCGACGACACCTGCCAGCGCCACGCCTTCGACACGATCAAGGGCTCCGACTACCTCGCCGACCAAGACGCCGCCGAACTCATGACGCGCATGGCGCCGAACACCGTGCATCAGCTCGAGCATTGGGGCTGCCCGTTCTCCCGCTTTGACGACGGCCGCATCGCGCAGCGTCCGTTCGGCGGCGCCGGCTACCCCCGCACCTGTTACGCGGCCGACCGCACCGGGCATGTCATGCTTCACACGCTCTTTGAGCAGTGCGTGAAGCGCGAGATCCGCTTCCTCGATGAGTGGCAGCTCATCTCCCTCTGCCGCACGGCGGAGCGCGTCGTCGGCGTCATCGCCCTGAGCCGCATCACCGGCGAGCTGAAAGCGATCGAGAGCGACGCGGTGATCCTCTGCACGGGCGGACACGGCCGCACCTACGGGCGCTCGACCAACGCGATCATCAACACGGGAAGCGGCATGGGGATTGCCTACCGGGCCGGTGTCCCTCTCAAGGACATGGAGTTCGTGCAGTTCCATCCCACGTCGCTGGTCGGCACGAACATCCTCATGACCGAAGGCTGCCGGGGCGAGGGTGGGCGGCTCTACAACGCCAAAGGCGAGCGTTTCATGGCGAACTACGTGAAGATGGACCCGTGCGAACTCGCGCCGAGGGACATCGTGGCGCGCTCCATTCAGACGGAGATCAACGAGGGTCGGGGCTTTCCAGGCGGGTACGTGCACCTCGATCTCCGGCACCTCGGGGCCCAGAAGATCCTCGAGCGCCTGCCGGGCATCCGGGAGATCTGCATGCAGTTCGGCGGCATCGACCCCATCGACTCTCCGATCCCGATTCAGCCCGGGCAGCACTACGCCATGGGTGGGATCGACGTGAACACGGACGGCATGGCTCCGGCTCTGCCAGGTCTCTTCGCCGCGGGAGAGGCCGCGTGCGTGTCGGTCCATGGCGCCAACCGACTCGGCGGGAACTCGCTTCTCGAGACGGTGGTCTTCGGCGAAGTATCGGGCTGGAAGGCGACCGAGTACGCGCGCGGCGTTGGACCGGCCGATGGCGAGGACGCGGTTCGGGCGGAGATGGACTGGCAGACGCGGCGCATTGAGGGAGTGCTCGCGAGCGACGGGGAGGAGTCCCCGGGCCGCATCCGCGAGGAACTCAAAGAGGCCATGATCGAGGACGTCGGCATCTTCCGCGAGGCCGGACGGATGGCCCGCGCGGTCGACAAAGTCCGGGAACTCCGCGACCGGTACCGCCGCATCGGCCTCTCCTACAGGGGGCGGCGGTGCAATCTCGACCTCTGCAGAGCCCTCGAACTCGAGCACAAGCTGGAGATCGCGGAGACGATCGCGGTCGGTGCGCTTGAGCGCACCGAGAGCCGCGGCGGACACTTCCGAACGGACTACGCCAAGCGCGATGACGCGAACTGGCTGCACCACACGCTCGCTTGGCGGAACGACGACGGCTCCTGCCGTCTGGATCGCAAGCCGGTGACCATCACGTCCTACCAGCCGCAGGCAAGGGAGTACTAGGCCCCGGCGGCGACGCCGTCCGCGGTGAGTCCGCGGCGCCGGCCGTGTCTCTCCTCGCAGCGGACGAGCCCCTGCCGCGCGCGCTTCTCCTGGTCGCCGTAGCCGCCTCGTACGGCCCCCTCGAGACTGCGTCCGTAATGGGTCTCGGCTTCGGCGACATCGCCTCTTGCGAGGGCGAGATCGGCCCAGGCGTTGAGCCAGATGACCAGAGGAAGGTCCATGAGCGGACGTTCCGACCTAAGCTGCAGCAGTTGCGCCTCCGCCTCGTTCCAGTTTCCGCGCGCTTGAGCCTGCCCCAGGAGGTGGAAGTGCGGCTCCACGCAGTCGGGGCGGACCTCATGGCAGAGGTCGTGCATGCGCTCGGCGTGCCGCAGAAGCGCCGCGGCCTCGGCGGGCGGAAGCGCCGCGCTGCATTCGACCGCCCAGAAGTAGGCTGTGATGGCTGTGATCGGAAGCCCGCGTCGAAGCGCTTCGGTGTGGATCGTGAGGAGTCGCCGAGCGTGTTCGGGCGAGTTGTGAAGGAACCACAGGGCCCACAGTTCACTCGCCTCGCGCGAGAGTGGACAGCACCCGTCTCCCAGCCCACCCTCCCCGAAGAACGCGGTGACGTACTCACGGCTTTGGACGGCGGCTCCGAGCATGCGCTCGAAGCGGCCGGCCCACTCATGACGACAGGTAAGCCCAAGCATGGCTCTCGCGAGAGCCGCCTCTTGCGCGCGGCGCTGCCGCGGG
>CAZCER010000725.1:0-2638 GCA_964497385.1 uncultured Armatimonadia bacterium
ATGGCGACGAGGACATCGCGGCCGTCGTGGCGGTGGGCGGGAACGCGGTGAAGCTCGTGGTCCCCTTCGCGCTCCTCGAGTCGAACACCGAGGACCTCCGGCTCGACAGCCTCGCGCTCCTCGACGGGATGGTCGGCTCGTGCCGGACGCGGGACTGCCAGGTCATTCTGAGTTGCGCCGCTCCGACGGGAGCCTCCAGCTTCGCGACCGATCGCGAGGCGCGTCTGCGGTTTGTCGAGACATGGAAGGCCCTCTGCGCTCACTACTCCGAGGAGCCGGCTGTGAAGGCGATCGTGCCTCTCGAGGAACCGTCCGAGGTGCTCACCGATGCGCGCATGTACGGGGACCTCTGCTCGTACCTCTGCACGGAGATCCGCACGGTCGCTCCGAACCTCGATGTTTTCCTCGCGGCCCTTGGAGCGCCCGGCCCCGACGGCGCGCCGGTGCTCTCGTATGAGAACGTCGGGGCGCTCTGCAGGCTGCCCGCCGAGGCTCCGCTCGAGGACCGCGCGATGCGCCTCGACGCGGCGTCGCAGTGGGCGTTCGAGAACGCCCGGCCGGTGCTCGTGGACCGCTTCGCCGCCCCGGCGGGAGCCGCCGTCGAGGAGCGGGACGCCCTCGTCTCCGGCACGCTCGAGCGGCTTCTCGTCTCCAACCCGGCGCTCTCGTACGTCTACGACGCCTACCGTGTGGCGGGCCCGAGCGATTCGGTCGCCCTGCGCTTCGCGGCCGACGGCGTCTTCCGCACCGATGAGGGTCTCGCGACTCTCCTCAGGGACGCGTTCGCGCGCGCCGTGCCCGTTCCGGAGGTCACTCCGCCGCCCATACCGCCGACGGCGGGCCTTTACCGCTTTGGCGACCGCGAACTGGCGATCGCGGCTCTGTAGGCTCAGTCCGCGCCCGGCCGGGGTATGTTTGGGCGGCGGCCGCGCCGGACCTCTCCGGAAGGCGGTCGGGCTTCCCCATCTGACTGGGCGAATGGCTTGCCGCGCTCGGTGAAGAGTTCATGCCGGCTGTCCGCGCGCCATTCCCCGTCAGTCTTCGTCAGGAGCACAAGCTGATCTGTCGTATACGTGGTCCCATCCTTTTCGGTGAGGCGGAGCTGGTGCATTAGGGCAACACCATCACCGACCCACTCGGTGAGGTCGCCGCGTAGGCCGGGGGAGCCCAGGATCGGATCTCCGGCCTGCTTGTCGGTCCCGCTTCCGCCTACCATCGGCGGGCCGAGAGTGCCGTCTCGCGGCTGGCCGCAGTTGTCGTAGGACAACTCCATGCAGTTTTCGCCGAGCAGCCACTCGCGCGGGGCCTGCATTCCCAGGAACTCCGGCTTTGGACCGCGGGGCATCATCCAACTGCGCACGTGCCGGAGGCCGTCACCGATCAGGTTTGGGTCCCACTCGCCGTACGCCACGAGCAGCGCGATTCGGGGCGCGGAGGCGTCACCGACGACGCCCGCCACATAGGCGTACAGTGGGATGGTGTCACCCAACGGCGCGCTGTAGCCTACATCGCCCCGTAGTGCGCAGGGCGGCGCCGTACCGGAAGAGCACACGCTCCGCGGGTGCCCGCGCCACGAGGGGTAGGCGGCCACCAGAGCGCTCAACTGAGCGTCCCGCACCGTCACGATCTTGAGAACGTCGTCGCGCTCCGCCTCAACCAGGACGCCGCTTGCATCGCCGGTGACGAACAGGCAGTCCGGTGTGCAGTGGCTCGCGATCGTCTCGAAGTCGGCGTGCAGAAAGGCCGCTTCCAGTCGGTCGAGTGGGGTCTGCTCGTCGCCTCCCCCGCTCTGCGCGAACACGGGACAGATCAGCACCATGGTCAATGCAAGCAGGGCCATCCAGCGCATGAAGCATCCCCTCTTCCCGAGCATGCGCCGCCCCCCGGCGCACCCGTCTGTTCGCGCGGCCCGCTCGCGTTCCCTGTCTCATCTACAGCTCGTGCATCTTCACCTTCATCGAGTCCAGGTCCACCAGAGCCACCGTGGGCTTCACGTCGGGCACGCCCCCGCAGCTTCCGGGATTGAGAACGATGCACTCGCCCACCTCGCGGGCGCCGACCTCGTGGGTGTGGCCGTGGATGACCAGGTCGTAGAGGCCGCTCCGGGCCGCTTCCTCCGCGAAGTCCGGCTCGTGCATCATCACGATGCGCCTCCCGCCGAGTTCGAGCTTCACGCAACGCTCGTGCACCTCGCCCCAGTCTCCGAAGGCCTTGCGGATCCCGAAGCGCTCGCCGTCGTTGTTCCCGAAGACGGCCGTCACGGGGCAGCCCAGTTCGGCGAGCCTCTTCACGGAGAACGGGGCCACGAAGTCCCCGGCGTGGAGAACGTGAGCAACTTCCTTCTTTCGGAAGTAGGCGATGGCGGCGTCGAGCGCGCCAAGCTGGTCATGGGTGTCCGAAAGCACGCCGATGCGCATCTACGGATCCTCTCTCGTTTCCGGGTCCGGGCCGGCCGCGCGCGCGCCGGTGTTCAGCCGCAAGGCCTCTCCCTCGAGCACGACCGTGGCTTGCCTGCGCCCGTCTAGAAGCAGCAGGGCCCATTGTCTGTCCGGGTCCTCGTCGATCGGAGGGCGGGCGGCGGCGGGGGAGGTCTCCCCGTCGGCGGGGCACGGCTCGGCGACGCCGTCGCGAAGGCGCC
>CAZCER010000726.1:0-2634 GCA_964497385.1 uncultured Armatimonadia bacterium
GCTCGGCCAAGCTATCGCCGACGCCGGCGTGAACCCCACCATCGGGGGGTTGGAGTGGGCGGCGGACATCGTCGCGAACATCGATCTCGACTCCATCTACCAGCGTGACCAGTCCCTGGGGCAGTTCGTGCGTGACCTGCGGGCTCTGCTTGTACACCTCCCTGCGCCCTGACAGCCCGAATGATGCTCGCAAGCCAACCAGCCGAGGAGTGAGAGATGCCCATCCGTTTCGAGAAGATCAAGATCGACGAGGGAACCTACGAGGCCGCGTCGGTGTGCGACATCGACGGCGACGGCGTGCTCGACATCGTTTGCGGGGCCTACTGGTACAAGGGGCCGAAATGGACGAAGCACAAAATGTGCGACGTCCTGGCCGAGGGCGAGTACTGGGACGACTTCTCGAACATCCCGATGGATCTGACCGGAAACGGCCTCCCCGACATCGTCACGGGCGGCTGGTGGGGCGAGACGCTCCGCTGGCGCGAGAACCCCGGCGGCGGGAGCGCGTCGGAGTGGCTCGTGCACGACATCGAGAAGGTCGGGAGCATCGAGACCACGCGCGTGTGGGACGTGGACGGGGACGGGAAGCTTGAGATCGTTCCCAACACCCCCGGCGCGCCGCAGTGCTTCTACAAGGTCGAGCCCGGCCCGAGGCCGGTGTTCCACAGGTATGAGATCACCGATTCCCCAAGCGGCCACGGTCTCGGGTTCGGGGATGTGAACGGCGACGGGCGCGGCGACATCATCCTCGCGAACGGCTGGCTCGAGGCCCCGGCCGATCCGCTCCACGAGCCGTGGACGTGGCATCCCGAGTTCAACCTGGAGAGCGCGAGCGTTCCCGTCCTCGTGCACGACGTGAACGGCGACGGCCTCGCGGATCTCATCGTTGGACAGTCGCACGCGTACGGGCTGCACTGGTGGGAGCAGGGTCTCGACGCAGCGGGCGGACGCACATGGACGCGGCACGCGATCTGCGAGGAGCGCTCACAGTACCACGACATGCAACTCGTGGACATCGATAGCGACGGAGAACTTGAACTGGTCACCGGCAAGCGGTACCGGGCCCACTGCGGGAACGATCCCGGGGCGAACGACCCGGTCGGGGTGTACTACTTCAAGCTCAACGGCGGCGCTTTCGAGCGCCATACGATAGACTACGGGCCGGCGCCCGAGGCCAGCGGAGTCGGCATCTACTTCTGGATCGCCGATATCGACGGCAACGGGTGGCTCGACATCGTCGCCCCAGGCAAGGACGGTCTCTGCCTGTTCCGGAACCTGGGGCCTTAGCGCGGAGGAGCCCCCTCCCTTCCCTCCCCCGCGCCTGTCTCGGGCGGCCCTGCGCGCCAGCCTAATCCCGCGGGGGAGGGGAACCGGATCTCCGCATGCCCGAGAGCGACTCCTCCCGCGCGAGGGGCTACCGCAACCTGGTCTTCTCCGCGCTGATGCTCGGAGTGACCGCCGTATGGGGCTGGACGTTCACGGTCGTGAAGGACGCGATCGGGCTCTACCCAGTCGTGCCGTTCCTCGCCGTGCGGTTCATGCTCGCGGCTCTCGTCATGGCGCCGGTCGCGCTCCCGAGGATCACCCGCAGCACGCTTCGGGTCGGCTCCGCGATCGGACTGGTGCTTGCGGCGGCCTACCTCCTGCAGACCTTCGGGCTCGAGACGACCACCCCCACCAACTGCGGGTTGATCACCGGGCTCTTCGTGATGGCGACTCCTGTGTGCAACCGCCTGCTGTTCCGTGAGCGCTTGCCGTGGGGCATGTGGCTCGCCGTCGGGGTGAGCCTCGTCGGGCTCGTGCTCCTGACGGGGGGCGGCCCGACCGCCCCGACCTCCGGGGACGCCCTCACGCTCGGATGCGCGGTCTGCTTCGGGTTGCAGATCGCGCTGCTCGATCGCTACGCCGCGGACCACGACGCCCTTGCGCTCGCGGTCGTGCAGATCGGCGTGAGCGGGCTGATCTTCACGGCGGTGTGGCTCGGCACGGGCCCGGTCGTCGCACCTCCGGCGGAGGTCTGGCCCGCCCTTCTCCTCTGCTCGGTCATCGCGACCGCCGCGTGCTTCACCGCGCAGACGATGGTGCAGCAGAGGCTTCCGGCGATCCGCATCGCGATCATCCTCACGCTGGAGCCGGTCTTCGCGGCGCTCTTCGGCTACCTACTGGCGGGCGATCGACTCGGCCCGATCCAACTCGTGGGCGCGGCGGTGATGGTGGCCACGCTCGCGTTCGCGGAGGTCTACCCCCGCGTCGCGCGCAACGGGGCTCGCCGACGCGAGGAGCGGCGCGCGAACGGAGGGTAATGAACGCGAACGGACGGGTAACCCTACTACCAGAGGAACCCAGCCAGCGGTGTGGTCGCCGAGTCGCCCGTGCCGCTAGTCGTCCTCGGTGTCCTCCTCGCTGCCTCCCACATAGCGTTCGAGCCTATCTGTACGTCCCCAGTCCGCGCAAACACCGATGACCGTGCCGTCCCAGTCTGCAGCAGACAGAGCGACGGGGTAGGCCAGGCCGTTCTGTACCCGGACGTCCTGAATGTGCGTGAGGATCGCCTCCATGTGGGGCTCCACAACACCGAGGGCGTTGCCTTCCTTCAGCACTATTGTCCACTCATCCAGCTTCGGGCCGCGTGCT
>CAZCER010000727.1:0-690 GCA_964497385.1 uncultured Armatimonadia bacterium
GTGAGCAGCCTCCGGCCCCGCGCGCGCTCGTCCCAGTCCTCGCGGGACGCCCCGTCGTGCCGGTCCCAGTTCCAGACCCCGGCCACGCCCTCCAGGTCGGTCACGATGTACACCTTCACCACGATCACCCCTTTGCCGCGCCGTCAGCCTGCGAGACCGTGCGGTGTAACGTATCGGCGGAGCATTCGCTGCCCACCCCACCACTGCCCTCCCGGCTGACGGGAGCGTGGACCTGCCGCGGCAAGCGGCGCCACTACCGCGGCCGTCTGAACGCTGGTACACTGCTGAGGGGGATGCGAGCGGGAGGCGCGCGCGTGGCGAAGGACGATCTCGAGAAGGCGAAGCTCTGCAAGGCCACCAAGGGCGACTACAGCCTGAAGGACATCCGCCCGCTCGTGCGCGACGCGCGGTTCATCTGCGCGAAGTGCGGCCGGGCGGCGGCGAGTTCGAAGAACCTCTGCGAGCCGAAGCGCCTCGGCAAAGGGTAGGGCGGGGAGGCGGCCGGCTACCCGTCCCGCCACACCTCGATGCCGGAGACGTTGCACGCTCCGCCCGAGGCCGACCGCGCCCTGCACGCCCTGGCCCGCCACGAGCGCCTGTCGCTGGCCGAGACGATGGCGATCGCGCTGGCGCGCGCCTACGAGCTCGAGCCGATGGCGGCCCGCGCGCTGATCTGGCTGCAGCACCCGG
>CAZCER010000727.1:700-1958 GCA_964497385.1 uncultured Armatimonadia bacterium
GCCCGAGGCCTCGAGGACGATCTCGCCGTCGGTGATGTCCGCGATCCACGGCCCCGCGCGGCGCCACTCACCGGCCACTCCGCTCCAGTAGCCCGCGGCCACGACCTCTCCGTTGACCGAGACGTCGAACGTCTCCGCGTTGTTGTCCTCCCACAGGTACGCATAGACCGCGTAGCGTCCATCCGCAACGTCGGTCAGCGCGGCCCGGAACTCCCGGTCCCAGCGAAACGATCGGATCATCTCCGCACGAGCATCATCGGTGGGGGGACTGAGCCGGACAGCCCGGGCCTCGACGAGCTTCTCCGCGCAATCCAGCCACGGGGCGTCGTCGCCCGCCCAGTCGTTTCCGTCGATCGTGGTGGTCCCGCCGCCGAGGTTCACGCCGCGGAAGAAGGTCCAGTCGCCCGGCGCGTCGGGCGGACCCAACTCCGTGACGGGCAGGGACAGGTAGAGCGGGTCGGGGCCATGCCCGGCCGGGGCGGGAACCGGATCGCCATTCACCCTGAGGACTGCCCGCCGGTATGCCGTCAGGGGAGGGTCGCCATCGTCGGTGACCTCGAGGATCAGGTGGATCTCCCGTCCGGCGCAGTCCTCGGCGACCTCCACGCTCGCCGAGGGGCGGTCGCTCCCTTCGATCTCCGGGCTATACCAGCATGTGCCCGCTTCCTCGTAGATCCACCAACGGAAGGCGAGTACGTCGCCGTCCGAGTCGGATGAGCCCGTCGCGTTGAGGCGCACCGTCGCGCCCGGGTCCACGTTGAGCACGAGCACTCCAGTGGAGCGGTCGCCCTGCAGGACGGCGGTGGGGGTGTGGTTGCATTCCTCGGGAGGGCGGACGCA
Source organism: uncultured Armatimonadia bacterium (assembly GCA_964497385.1). Lineage (GTDB taxonomy): Bacteria > Armatimonadota > Zipacnadia > UBA1398 > UBA1398 > CAZCER01. The sequence continues at coordinate 1,541 of CAZCER010000727.1, forward strand.
CCAGTCCATGCGTGCCTCGAACTCGTTCTGGAAGGCCTCGCGCCAGCGGTGGATGGTGCACATCAGGTCGCTTCGACCGTCGCGTAGGTCGGCCGCGGGAACCCACTCGGCCCCGCGCCCACCGGGCCGGAACCGCCCTCCCCAGCCTCCCCAACCGGGTTGGTCGGGGTCGCTCAGTCCGTTCGGGAGCACGTAGAGGAAGGACGGGGTGTCGCCCTCTTTCACTCCCGGCTTCCCCGCCGCCGTCGCCGGGTAGAGCATACCGAGAGGTCCGTGGTCTCGCCGTACGTTCTCCTCCAGCCAGTCCGATGAGACGAGGTCCTGGTCGCCGTCGCGCCAGATGCCCCGGAACATCTCAGACGAGTACAGGTAAAGGACGTCCGGGTGATGCTCTTTGATCCAGCCCGCCGTGCCGTCC
>CAZCER010000727.1:1968-2626 GCA_964497385.1 uncultured Armatimonadia bacterium
CGAGTGGATGCGGATCTTGCTCTTCAGCCGGAGCAGTTCGTCGGCGGAGAGGTCTCGCTCCGCCCGCCAGAGAGCCTGTGCGAGTTCCCTGGGGCCGCCCCAGATGACGAACCACACGGGCCGCGGGTCGTCGCGGGCGAGCACCTCGACGATCCAGTCGGAAGCCTCGGAGTCCATCCCCTCGCCCGCGGAGTCGGGGGCGCCGTTGTGACCGTCCTTGACGAGCGCGAGCTGTCGTGCCGCTTCGATGCGGACCTGCGGCTCGGCGCTTCTGATCCTGCGAGTCAGCCGCCAGAGCGTCCACCATCGCATGTCCGGGGATGATACCCGAAGTCAAATCACCCCTCACCTTCTGGCGGGGCAGGGCGCACGGTTGCCTCCCCTGCACGCCGGCGCTACATTCGTCCGCATGCCGATTGTGGTGCGTGGGCTGACACTGGGCCTCGACGAGCCGGAGGAGCTGCTTCCCCGTAAGGCGGCGGCGCGCCTGCGGGTTTCACCGGATGACATCCGGCTCTGGGCGATCGTTCGGCGGGCGATCGACGCGCGCCGGCATGCGGTGCAGTTCACCTACAACCTCGAAGTTGCATTGCACGGCTCTCCAAAACGCGAGCAGCAGCTCGTCCGACGCCTGCGGCGCCCGGATGTGGCCATCCTG
>CAZCER010000728.1:0-2608 GCA_964497385.1 uncultured Armatimonadia bacterium
TCCCGACCCGGAGAAGGAGCAGGCCGCCCTGGCGGCGTTCGAGGAGGCCCTCGCGCTCGCGCCCGAGACGTGGCAAGTCGGCGCCGACGTCGGCATCGGTCTGAACTGGCTTGCGCGCGACGACAAGGACGCCGCGCGCCGCAACGCGCGTTTCACCGAGGCCCTCGGGCGCCTGGAGTTCGCGTTGCGGACCGCGCCGGAGCCGAAGCCGCTCTACCTCGTTGACGGCGTCGTCCGGTCTCTGATCGGACTGGGGCGCCTGAACGAGGCGCTCGAGTTCGTCGAGGCCTACATGAAGCAGAGCCCCGAGAGCCGCGAGGCCCTCGTCGCGGCTCGGGACGCCGTCCTCCAGGCGGCGACGGACGCCGCGCTCGCGCGGTGGGAGACCGAAGACCATCGCGTCATCCTCGCCGAGTTGCGCGCCCTTCACGCCCGAGTCCCCGACAGCGCCCAGCTCATGCTCGACCTCGGCGTGCTCGTGCACAGCGACCTGACCGAGCGCGGAGACGCCGCCCCGAGTGAGTGGCTGGAGGCGCGGCGGCTCCTCGAGACCGCCGTGGAGGCGCTCGAAGGCGCCGAGCCCGCCAAGAAGGCCCCTGACTACGCTCTCGCCGCGCTTGCGGGGGTGTACGTGAACACCGGCGAGTGGGAGTTGGCTCTGGAGACCACCGGGCGTCTCGAGGCTCAGAACCCCGATCACCCGGAGGTTCGGAACGGGTATGAGGCGGTCGCCGCGCGCGTCGGCGCCGCCGGCATGGACCTCATCCGCAACGGGCAGGCGAATCGCGGTCTCGCCGAACTGAACCGCGCCCTGGAGATCGCGCCCTGGTACTGGAAGGCGCGCGCCGATCTCGGCATCGCGAGTCTCTGGCAAGGAGACGGCGAGGCGGCCGTGGCGTTGCTCGAGACCGCCGCCGAGAGCGCCGGCGACGAGGCTCCCGTCTATGTGCTCCGTTCGCTCGGGGACGCGTACGTCTCCCTCGGACGCTACGCCGACGCCCGCGCGGCCTACGAGCGCGCTCTCGCCGTGGATCCCGCGGACATCGCGACCCAGCGCGCCTTCGCGGACTTGCCCCGAGGGATCGGCCAGCACGCGCTCGAGGGGGCCTGGAACGGGGATCTCGACGCCGCGCGGGCCCGCGCCGAAGCCGCGTGCGCCCAGTGCCCCGACGACCCGTGGGTCTGGATCGACGCCGGCGTCATCGCCTCTTGGGATCACCGCAGCGAGGAAGCGATCGCCGTCCTGACCGAGTGGATGCCGAAGCTCCCCCTGGCGCCGTTGCTCGGCTACGTGGCGCTCGGTGACGCGTACCTCGACCTTGGACGCGCCGAGGAGGCCGCCAACGTCTGGCTCCGTCTGCCGGCGGACTACCATGAACTGGCTTCCGCCACCGGGGTCCGCGAGCGCGCCGCCACGCGCCTTGCGCGCTTCGCCGGCGACCTCACCTCAGACCTCACACAGTGGGACCGAGCCGAGGCGATCTACCGGGCGTCCGCCGAGATCGCCCCGCGCGATCCGCGCATTCTCGCCGACCTCGGGGTCCTGTTGATGCGCCAGGAGCGCTACGCCGAGGCCGAGCATGTGCTTCACCTGGCGCGTACGATGGCTGAAGCCCCGAACAGCTACGTGACCCGAACGCTCGCCGACGTGCTCGCCCTCTCGAATGACACGGACGGCGCGATCGCCTACTACGAGGAAGCCCTCCGGATCGACGACACGGATTGGTCATCGGCGGTCGGCATGGCGCGCGCGCTCGCGTGGGACGGCCGGACGGACGAGGCTCTGACCGCCCTCGACGCGCGCCTCGCGGTGAAGCCGGATGAGGTCGCGCTGATCGCCGGGCGCGCCTACGTCCTGGCTCTCGCGAACCGTCTCGACGAGGCGCTCCGCGAGTACGACAAGGCTCTCGCTCTGCGGCCCGGCGACGCCTCTCTCATGGTCGGCAAGGCCCAGGCGCTCAACTGGGCCGGCAAGCATGACGCGGCCTACTCGATTCTCCAGCGCATCCTGCGGGAGGATCCGAACAACGCCGACGCCCTGATTCAGACCATCGCCGCCGCCAAGGACAGCAACCGGCCAGAGGCGGCCGTCGACGCGCTCGAGAAGCTCGAGGACCGCTACCCCGACAGCCCGGCGCTCGAGGAGTACGAGTGGGTGCTCCGGCCGTACCGTGACCCAAGCGTCACCGTCTACACGACCCCGGCGTGGGACACCGACTACGTCATGCGGATGACCTCCGGCGCCATCGCCCGCTGGCCGATCACGCCCGAGTTCCGCGTCGAGGCGGAGACCGGCTTCCGCTGGTTCCGTGAGCCGAACGTCACCGGAACCGACTGGCGCTTCCTGCGTTTCGGAGCCGACTGGCAGGTCGGCCATCGCCTGCGCCTCTCCGGTTGGGTGCAGGACAACCGGATCGAGAACCTCGGCGCGTGGCGTCCGCTCACCTACCAAGTGCGCGCCGACTACCGCGCGAACGACAAGTGGGACCTGAGGGCCTACCACAAGCACGACGTGCTTGACGCGACCCGCGCGATGCTGGACCGGACCACCATGGACGAGTTGGGGCTTGGGGTGACCTATCGCGAGAACTCGCGGACCCGGTGGACC
>CAZCER010000729.1:0-2606 GCA_964497385.1 uncultured Armatimonadia bacterium
GGGAGAGGGCAGGGAGGGGGGCCCCTCTTGGTCTGTTCGGTCAGTCGGTTAGGGCTTCGCGGATGAACCCCAGGACTCCGCACAGGTCGGTAAGCACCTCGCGGTTGGCGAACCGGATCACGCGTACGCCCTGCGCACCGCGTACGCCCTGCGCACTCAGGTACCGCGTGCGCTCCGCGTCGAGAGCGTTGCGCTCCGCGTCGGCAGGCTGATCGCCATCCAGCTCGATCGCGAGGCTCGAGGCGGGGCAGTCGAAGTCCACGGCGCAAGGCCCGACGGGGTGCTGCCTCCGGAACCTCGCTCCGACCAGACGCTTGGCGCGCAGGTACGCCCACAGCCTCGCTCCGGCATCTGTGGGCTCGGATGGCAGGCGCCGGGCCAAGACCGCCTCGGAGTGTCGGTCAGGCCCCCCCTCCCCGCCAACGCTTCGCGCGGGGAGGGGGCGTACCATCGAGAGCGCCGGGCCATGGGCGAGGCGACCGGTATCATCCGGCTTGGCTTCTCCAAGGGCGCAGCAAGCAGCGCCCCTACTTCCCTGCCGCGAGACCCTCGCCGGTGAGGTAGTCGTGGCTGTCGGCCACGGCTTCCATCATGTCGGTCGCGCAGGCGTCGAGTTCCACGATGACCCACTCGAGGACCTTCGGATCCAGCGCCTCGATGATCGCCGGGAAGTTGAGCTTGCCCTTGCCGACGGCGGTGTGCGGGTCCGGGCCCTTGTCGGTCTTGGTGAGGGGGCCGTCCTTGGCGTGCAGAAGCGGGATGCGGCCGCTCCACTTCCGGATGACCTCCACGGGATCCGCTCCGCCGAACTGGGTCCAGTAGACGTCCAACTCGCTCATGGCGTCCGGCGCGGACTCCATGATGATGTCGTAGGGGGTCTGGCCATCGACCTTCTCGAACTCCCACCAGTGGTTGTGGAAGGCGAAGGTGATGCCGTGGGGCTTCATGACCTCGGCCGCCTTCTGGAACTTCGCGGCGCAGGCCTTGATGCCGTCGAGGGTCTTCATGTCGTCGGGGCCGAACCCGCTCACGGTGAACTTCGTGCCGAGGGTCTTGCAGTCCGCGGCGATCTGCGCGGCGTTCTCCTCGGTCGGCAGCCCGCCGTGCCCGCTGCAGCAGGTGAGACCGAGATCACAGAACATCGCCGCCGCGTCCTCGACGCTCATCCCGTGGAATCCCGCGGTCTCCACGCCGACGTACCCGATGTCGGCGATCTCCGCCACCGTGCCCTCGAAGTCCTCCGCACAGAGTTCCCGCACCGAATAGAGCTGCACAGCAATGGGTTTCATCCGATGCCTCTCTCTCCTACACGCCATGGATGACGAGCCGCCAAGCCCTTCTTCCGTCTCCCAGGGCGTCCCTGCAAGCCGAGAGGATCGTTGTTGGGGAGGTGAGGGCGCTACTCCGCCGATCCGTAGTGGAGGCCCCACTCGGCGGCGACCTGGCCGCAAGGCCCCTCAAGCGCCGCGAGTTCCTCCTCGGTGAACGGCTGCGCGCTCTTCGCCATCTCCACACCGCGGGAGAGTTCCTCGAGCGATGAGAAGCCGACCACCGCCGTCACGACGTGCTCGAGGTGCAGCGTGTAGCGGAAGGCGCGCTCGTACCACTCGTCGGTCGCGAGCCGCCCGCGCCCGGGCGCGTACTGCCAACCGGGGACGCCGCCAAGCAGCTTCATCGCGACAACCGCGAGCCCGTGTTCCACCGCGGCGGGCCTCACCGCTGACTCGAAGGCGTAGATGCCCCGGTCGATGATGTTCAGGGGGAACATCGTGACATCGAGGTCGGGGGCGGCTTCGTACAGCTTCGGGAACCGGCTCGGAGTGTGGTGCCCGCTCACGCCGAGATGCCGGACAAGGCCCTCTTCCTTGGCCTCGCGCAGCATCGTGAGCGCGCCCTCGGGGCCGTCCACCTGCTCCGGCGCGAAGTCTCCGATGTTGTGCAGGTGCACGAGGTCGAAGTGGTCGGTGCGGAGGTCGCTGAGCGACTTCTCGAGCGTGGCCCGCGCGGCGGCCTTGTCGGGCATGGGGCGGATCTTCGAGACCAGGAACATCTCGGACCGCCGCGCCTCGATCACCGGGCCGGCGAACGCCTGAGCACTCCCATAGGTCGGCGCGGCGTCGATGTAGTTGATCCCCGCGTCGAGGGCTCCGGAGATGACCTCCTGGACGGTCTCGGCCGGCAGGCCCCCATCCCCCATCGCGCCGATGCCGAGCGCGAGGATCGAGGCCTCGAAGCCCGTCCGGCCCAACACGCGTCGAGGGATCGCAGGCTCCTGCGCCCCGGCGGCGAGGGCGCCCGCGGCGAGGGCGCCGGCGGCCGCGCCGAGGAACTCCCTTCGCGACACTCCTCCACCCGGGCGTTTCTCATGCTCCATGCCGCAACTCCTCTCCGAGTTCAGGCCGTCAAGCGCAATGTGCTTTGGACGCAGGCGAGGCCGGGGGGTTGCGACGATCACGGGTCCGCTCCGCTCAGAAGCGGCCGATAGGGCCACAGGGACGGAACGCGCGGTCGGCCGGGCTGCCCCTCGATACGCGGCACACCCCGCCGCTACTCGGGGTGAGCGGCTCTGGACCGCTCGCGCGTACGCCCCTCCCGCTCATCCCGAG
>CAZCER010000730.1:0-2600 GCA_964497385.1 uncultured Armatimonadia bacterium
CACAGACCCACGAAGACATTCCTTTTTGACCCATCACCATATGTTAGCGCCAATGAACAGACACTCTCCCCCCCGCGCGTCCATCGACTGCTTCTCCTGAGCGATGGGCTCGCGCTCGGGATGGGCGACGCCTTGAGGGGGTGAGGGAGACGGAGCCCTCTCGATCCTCTGGGCTGACTCCCCGGGGTCCGAGGAACAGGCGACGGAGCCCCGTCCGGCCCCTCCGAACCCCATGGAGCGCATGACAGGCCTCGCGCGCGGAAGGGACGCCGCGCTCACCCGAACACCAAGCGGGCAAAGACGCCCGCGCTCCGCGGCGTCCCGTCCACGCTTCGGCTACGAGCCCAACCACCGGAGGAGCGCGTCCATCAGTCGGTCGCGCGACTCGGGGCTTGTGAAGTTGTGGTCCGCGGCTTCGATCCGCACAAGTTCGTGGGCGCAGGCGTAGCGGCGGTGCTTGAGCGCCCGGCCGACGTACTCGGTTTCGTACTTCTCCGTGTTGTCATCCCACTCGCCGAGGACCATCAGCACGCGCTTCGAATCGGCGGAGCACCTCGCAAGGGCCTCCACGTACCGGCGGTTCATCAGAGGGTGGAGGTCCTCTGCGTGGCGCAGCCTGCTCCGCACCGCGTCGGCGAGCGCTCGGAGGATCTTCCGCCAGTCGCTCCGGAAGGTGATGAGCCGCCAGAGCGACTTCGGGCGGATCGCCTTGGACTTCAGCGATGTGAGGTACGCCTCCCCGAAGACCCCGCCGCTGCGTTCGCCGTCCGCGTCCACATCGGTTAGGGTGAGCTGGCCGTTTAGGAGGATGACGCGGCTCACATGCGGGCTCGCGGCGCCGACCAAGCCTGCCGTGACCGCGCTCCCGCACAACCCGAGCGCCGCCACGTCGCCGCCGGTCTCCGCACGGAGCCACTCGACGCAGCCCATGGTCGTTTCGAGATGGAACCCCTCCTCCAGCAGACGGAACGCCGCCCACTTCGTCCGTGCGGGGATCTCGCCGGGAGCCTCGCCAAGACCGGGCAGATCCACGCGCAGAACCGTGTAGCCGCACTCCACGAGACGCCGTGCCAGAGCGACGAAGAGGCCGCCCGGCCCGACGCGGCCGACAACGCCGGCGGGCAGCATCAGCACGGCCGGCCCGAGGCGGGCGCCGGGCGCGGGCCGGTGGAGCACCCCGCGGACGGCGGCGTCACCGACGTCGAACGCGACGACGCGCTCGGAGACGCCCGTCTGCAGGGCTAGCGTGGACTGAAGCTCAGCGCCCATTCCGTCACCACCCCGACCAGCGCGTCGCGCCTCGGGCTCCAGGAGCGTGGATCGCGCCAGATGGGCTCATCGCGGAGCAGAACCGCCCGACACGGCGGTCCGTCGGAACCGTACGCGTCGACCGGCTTGTCCGAGACGACCCTGTCACCCTCGCCGGGCTCGTCGCTCCCCTCCCCCCCCCCCGGCCCTGGCGCGCTCGGACATCTCGATCGTCACGGTCGGGCACGGGCGCTCGGCCGCGAGGTCGATCTCGCCCCTGGCCGCCAGGTCGTCATAGAGCCTCGGAGAGAGCGCGCATCCATAGACCTCGAGGCTCTCGCCCGCGGCGAGCATCTCCTTCATGCGCGCCCGGTTCAGCGTGACCTGCCCGGTCTGGACGGTCTGCTGGGTCACCTTCGCCCGAAGAAGCTGATCGGCGTGCGCATCGAGCTTGAGCACCGGATCCACCAGACTGAGAAACGCGACATCGGGGCTCTCGGTCGCCGCCAAACGCGCCACTGCGGCCCCCAGCCGCACCCCCAGCAAGCCCACCCGCCCCGTGACGCGGTCGCGTAGCCACGCATGGCAGCGAAGGGCGTCCTCGACGAGAGCGTCGAGGCCCAACGTCTCGGCCGCACCGGCGCTGTCGCCCGTGCCCCGGTAGTCGAAGCGCGCGACGTCCACGCCCGCAACGCTGAGATCCCTTGCGAGAGAGGCGAGAATCGGGCGCGCGAACTGCTCTTCCTGGAAGAGGGGCGGGCACACGACCAGCCCGACCCGGCCCATCGAGGCCTCCGACGCAACGAACAGCGCGTCCTGGCCGCAGCCGAGATAGCCGGCGGTCCCGCCTCCCGCGCTCACGCGCCTCCTCCGTTCGCGGATTCGCGCGCCGCCAGCGCCGCGCGGGCGCGCACGAGCTTCTCCGGCGAGCCGATGTCGAGTCGGCTCCCGCCCGGACGCCAGGCGTACACGGGCATGCGCCCGCAGAGCCATGCGCAGAGGTGCCCGGGGGCGTCCGGATTGCCGCCCTCGGCGAGGTAGGTCGGCACGAGGTGCAGCGCCTCGCGCGTGTACCCGTAGATGGGCGGGACGAGGAGATTCGAGGGCGGGATCTCGGGTTTCTCGACCATCGCGACGATGCGGCCCTCCCCGTCGAGGCGCACGCATCCGGAGGAGCGCAGCCCCTCCGGATCGTTCTCCTCGAGCACGCACACGGAGCAGCGCCCCGAGCGGAGCACCTCGTCCGCGAGCCCCGCCCCAGTGAAGGTGAAGAGGTTGTCGGATGCGAGCTCCAGGGGCGCGTCTCGCCCCACGCTCCCCAGGACCAGTTCGAGATCGCCCGTCGCCCCCAG
>CAZCER010000731.1:0-2592 GCA_964497385.1 uncultured Armatimonadia bacterium
GGAGGACCTCCTCCCCCTCGCCAGCCCACGGTCCGATCGGCTGCGCGGAACGCGCCCCCCGCGGGGATCCTGGTCCTTCCAATGGTTGACGGGCGCCAAGGCGCGGTGCTAGACTCTGCGTGCCATTGAGGCATCGCCTCGTAGTGGGCCTGTAGCTCAGCTGGGAGAGCGCATGAATCGCACTCATGAGGTCGCCGGTTCGAGCCCGGCCAGGTCCACCATCCCTGCCTCATTTGGGTTTCCGGAGTGCTGTGGGGCCCCGCTCCTTGAGTCGGGGCCCCCTGCTTTGTCCGGTGTAGGCGACCCCTCCGGCTGATCGCGTCCCGGCTCGGTCCCGACGCAGGGCCCGGCGCGCGCGCGCCGAAGTACGCGGCCGGGGGCGGGACGGGCGATGGCGACGCCGTGAAGGGGATCGTGTCTTGCGACTTTGCGTCCTCCTTGCCTCCATCGCCGTGGTCGCCGGCCTGGGAGCGTCTCTCACCGTCCTCACTGAGCGCGCAAGGGCGGAATCCGGCTATCGCGCCGTCGAACTGGTCGTCGACTACGACGAGGCGGCGGCCCTTGCCGGGGCTACAGGCGCCTCCGTCGCCGAGGTGTTGCAGGCTCTGCGCGAGGCCGGGGCGACCGGCGTCGGCATCCCCGAGGACTCCCTGGCGTCCCTCATGGACTCTGGCCGCGCCGAGTTGGGCCCTCCCGTGCGCGGCGGGGGCGCCGACCGGCAGGACCGGGTCCAGGTGCTTCTGGGTGACGCGGAGACCGCGCAACGGGTCCGACGCAATCTGGCCATCAAGTGGAGCCTGCCAGAGCCGGACGCGGAAGCGCCCGATGCGGTGGCCGTCCCCGGGGCACTGCGCGATCTGGCCTCGGTCGGGGTGGGTTGGGACGAACGGCGTGTCTCCGCAGCCCGTGGTGCGGGCCTTCGCCCGATCGCCAGGCCCCTCGATTCCCCCGTCATCTCGGCGCAGGGCATCGCGACGACGTTCGACGAGCTGATCGGGCTTGGCCTCGAAGGGGTGCTGTTCCAGGGCAAGTTCGTGCTTGGGAACAGCGCGCTGATCTCGGAGACGGCGCGCCAGATTGAGGAACACGGGGTCGACTACTATGCCGTGGAACTCGACGTTCAGGAGGGCACTCAGGCGCTCTCTCAGGCCCTGGGCGGGCGCGTGATCCGGACCCACTCGATCGCGGAGAACGAACTCAAGAAGATGACGCCCGACATCGCGGTCGGGCGCTTTGCGCGCGGCGTGCGGGAGCGCAACATCCGGTGCTGCTTCGTTCGGCTCTTCCTCGATCGCGCCTGCGCCGACGCCTTGCAGTACAACTGCGACTACGTCCGAGCGGTGCGGGACTCGGTCGTCGGTTCGGGGTATCTGGTCGGAGGAGCCAGCCCGGTACCGGAGCTGAACCCCGACCATCGGTCGGCGCCGCTGATCGGCCTGGGGGTGGCGGGGGGCGTCAGCCTCCTGGCCTTGCAGTTCCTCGGCGCAGGCTTCGCCTGGGCCGCGCTGTCGGTGCTGGCGGCACTCGTCTGTGTAGGGCTTCCCGCGGCCCATCCCGTTGGGTGCGACGCGGTCGCGCTGCTCGGGGCTCTCGCCTTCCCCCTTACGGCGGCGTTTGCGCTTCGGCTGGACCGCCCGGGAGGGTCGCCCGTGTGGCGGCCCGCAGCCGGCCTTGCTCTGGCGACCCTCGTCTCCACCGTGGGCGGGCTCCTGGTCTCGGCGCTGATCTCGGACACGCTGACGCTGGCAAAGGTCGACCAGTTTCGCGGCGTGAAGATCGCGCTGTTTCTGCCGGTCGCCGTGGTGGCGGCAGTCTACGGAATGCAGCTCCTGCAGGATGATCGGCCCTTGCGGGCGCGGCTGGCCGAGGGGTGGGCCCGCGCGCGGCGCGTGCTCGCGATCCGCGTCACGCTGGGGGGGGCTCTGGTGGCCATGGCGCTTGCCGGCGCGGCGGGTTACGCGGTGCTCCGAAGCGGCAACGCGGGCGCGTCCGCGATGTCGGGCCTCGAGCGGACGGCGCGCGAGGCCCTGGAGTTCATTCTCGTCTACCGCCCGCGCACGAAGGAGTTCCTGATCGGCCATCCGGCGCTCGTGCTGGCAGCGTACCTCGCCGCGCGCGGACGGACGCTCCCGGCGCTCTTGCTCGGAGTGGCGGCGAGCGCGGGCCTCACGTCCGTCGTGAACACATTCTGTCACATTCACACCCCGCTCGAAGCGACGCTTCTTCGGACGTTGTTCGGAGTCGTCCTGGGCGGGCTGTTGGGCCTCTGCGCCGTCCTCGCCGTCGCGTGGGCGCTGAAGGTTCGCGCAAGGGGCGCCCATGCCTGACATCCTCTTCTGCGGCTACTTCGGCTTCGGGAACCTGGGCGACGAGGCGCTCCTCCAGGCCATCACCGGGGCGATCGCGCGAGAGCGGCCCGAACTCCGGCTCGCGGCGTTGGTGGGCCCGGCCGGCAGCGACCTTCCGGAGTGCGTGGAGCAGATCTCGCGGCGCGACATCCCGGGAGTGCGGAGGGCGCTTGCGACAAGTTCCCTTCTGTGCGTGGGGCCGGGCGGCGTCTTCCAGGACGTGACCAGCCCGGGCTCCTGCGCC
>CAZCER010000732.1:0-2591 GCA_964497385.1 uncultured Armatimonadia bacterium
GTACCAGCGCGCCGCGTCGAGGGATCTCGTCCTCGTGGACCTGGACGGCGGGCCGGCGCGAGTGATCTCCGCACCCGATCCCACCTTCGAACTCCGTTGGGCCGCCCCCGACGGCGAGCGCGTTCTGGGCACGATCTCCGTCGCCGACGCGGATCCCTCAGGGACCGGCTTCGTGTGGGCCCAACCAGCGTACGTGGATCTCGCCTCGGGGGCGCTTGAGCCCGTCGGCGCGCCGGAGATGGACCTGGGCGACGCGGCCCCCAGTTGGGACGGCGGGCGCTTGGTCGCGAGCGCCCCGGGACGCGCGGCCGAGGGTGCGGTCGCGATCTACGATACGGAGGCGCGCCTCGCCCGCCGGGTCGAAGCGAACGCGGAGGACCGCCCCCGCGTCGCCGAGGGTTGGCCGGACGCGCCGGAGGCGGTTGGCCTCTTTGAGCGCGCCTTCCTACCGGATGACGAGCGCCTTCTGGTTGCGCGCTGGGACCCCGAACTTGCGGCGCGCGTCCAGGTCATCGACTTCAAGGGGCGCGTGCTCTGGGAGGGAAAACGCGGGCTGTACGACCTCCGGCCGGCCGCCGACGGCGTCCACTACGCGGCCACGCGGCTCGGCGACGACGGCCCCGAGGTGGTCGCGGGCTCGTTCGGCCGGAACGACGTCGTGCTGGTGGCGCGGGGCAAGCGTCCCTACTGGAGTCCGCCTCCGCGCCCGCGCTAGGGTCGGCTTGCCCGAGGCTACCGGACCCTGGGCTCAATCGCCAACGCCTCGCCGAGCTTCGGCGTCCAGGTGACGCGCCAGCCCTCGGCCTCGCGCGTGAGGGTGTAGTACCGCGGCTGACCGCCCACGCTCGCAGCCAGGAAGACGTTGTCGGGGTCGAACTCGCCGGAGTCCTTGATCTGGAACGTGGCGCTCGGCCCGCTGGTCTCGACCTGTGCGAACTGGGCCTCGGTGATCTGAGACTTGAGCGGCGTCGCGAGCAGGCCGTAGGCCGTGGTCGCGTCCCCCGCGCAGAGGGCGGTGAGGTAGTTGGTGAGCGCGGCGACGGGGTAGTCGGCGGCGATCTCCTCGCGCGCGTCCTCCACGCCCTTGGGAATGCGCGAGAGCTGCCAGGCGATGAGGCCGATCAGGATGAGGATCACCACGCCGAGGATCGGTCCCGTGATCCGCTCCATCCGCCGCCGCTTCTCAAGGCGCTTCCGCGCCTCCGCCTGGCGTTGGCTCACCGGCGGGCCCAAGGGGGCTTCCGCCGCGAGCGGCTTCCCGCACAGCTCGCACATGCGGGCCCCGGGCTTGTTGTCGGTTCCGCATTCCGGGCAGACCATCACGTCGCCACCCTAACGGCTGAAGGCGCCGACGATCTCGGAGACGTCCAGCGTGTACATCTGCCGCTCGCCCTCATGAACCGAATCGATGCAGACCGCGCGGCCGTCGCGGCTCCAGCGCGGATGCAGGTCGCACCGCAGTTCCCCGTCGAGGTTGGGGAGCGCGTAGAACCTGCCGATGTCCACACGCGTGTTCGTCGCCCGATGATACAGCATCAAGGTCCTCAAGCGCTGCTTGTCCGGGTAGGTGTCCGTCAACACCCACTCCGAGTCCGGGGAGAACGAGCAGTGGCCGTCGGTCTCGAACAGGTCCTCGCCCATCGTCTCGACGCGGCCCGTTCCATCCTCGTAGAGGTGGTAGGCGTCCTTTCCCTCATGGCGCGACCAAGCCAGGACGTGGGACGACTCCAGCCAATCGAAGTGCGACGTCATGCCTTCGTCCGCGAGCAGCCGAATCTCCGAACCGTCCGGGTTCGCGGTGTAGAGCCGCGTGAACCACCCCTTCCCCGGCTGGCTCCAGCGGTGCAGGAAGATGAAGCGCGAGCCGTCGCGGCTGAACAGCAGGTGGTTGAACCAGTGCTCGGCGCCGGTCATGCGGTCATCGGGCTCGAGCGCGGCGATCTGGGCGAGGGTGATGATGAGGCGGGTCTCCCCCGTCTCGACGTCCATGTGCCAGATCCCGTCGTTTTCCGGCGCCGGAACGCCCTCGCCGGGGTCCCGCGTCCCGCAGTAGCCATATCCCGGCCGCGTGCGGTGCACGCGCGCGAAGTTGAGGGACGCCGCCTGTCGCCCGTCTCGGCTCACGTTGTAGACGGGCCGCGGCAGGACGCGGCGTTCATGACCCTCGGGGTCGCGAACCACGGAGGTGAAGGCGCCCTCGCGACGATCGTTGTGGATGAAGTCGCCGGTGTCTCCGAGCCAATGGAGCATCGCGCCCTGCTGCCAGTTCCAGGCGTGCGTCTGGCACAGCGGGACGAATCGGCGGTCGCCGAGGAGGTCCACGACCCCGATGATCGCGATGTCGTCCGGCGCCTGCGTCCGGTCGAAGAAGCCGACCTCGAGGCCGAGCAGCCAGCGGCCCGTCGGGTCCCACTGGTGCTTGTCGTAGTAGCCGAAGTAGTGATAGCCCGGGCCGCGCGTCAGCGGTGCGACGGCGGGGTGGAAGAAACGCTTCACAGCAGACCCTCTTTCCGCGGGGTCGCCAGGCTGAGCGTGGGCGGCGGCGCTGACCCACGCGGCTCCCAGCGGCGCCAAGGCCACGAACTCCCGTC
>CAZCER010000733.1:0-2578 GCA_964497385.1 uncultured Armatimonadia bacterium
GCGCAAACCCCTTCGGTCACGCTCAGCCCGGCGAACTCGGGCCGGTAGACCCGGATGTCGCGGTCAGCGGTGGCCTCTCCCTGGGCGGACACGGAGCCGCTGACCGTCACGCGGAGGGTGACCTCTATCACGTGGTCGACGCCTCCGTCCTCCCAGGCATACGCGATGGACACACACTTGAAGGTGGGACCCATGCGCGTCCTCGTCGTGATGGTCGCGGGCGCCACGTCATAGAGGAACTCCGTGGTGACGGAGGCTCGCCCCTGCGAGACCTCCAACTGCGTCGCCGGGTCAAGCTGGTACCCGCCGCAGACACCGAATGAGACTCCGCCCGGGGCCCAGCAACTCGCTAGCGGTGAAGGCAGTCCGTTGATCCCAACCCAGATACTAGTGATCCCCGCGTGTGCTACCCCCCCCCAGCGTAGCAACACACAGGATCATCAGACCGAAAGCTCTACGACCGCGTGCACCCATCTGTCCTTCCCCTCCAGATCCGTCCGGGCGCGCCCCCGCGCGCCGCACCTGTCGTGGAACCCGAGTCGCGCCGGCGCCCTACCGGCATGTCGCCCTGTCACGTCCTGCGCGTTCCGTCATCCTGAAGAGGCCCGAGCGATGCGCTGCGTTACGGTTCGCTCGGGGAAACCTCCAAGAGGGCATTCGGCGGGGGCGGGGGTGATACCTTCGCCGGCTTCAGGCGCCCGGCCGAGGGCGACCGGGGCACATCGGGCGACCTGCGGGTTGCGCCCTACCTGAGGCGGTGCGCCGCGTGCGGGCGCCGGCTGAGAGCTGTGCGGCGCGCGCTACACCGCTCGTGCTCTCGCGTCACGCTCGTTGGGGATCGCGCAGCCTCGGCCCGCGGCGTGCTCACGACAGCCATCGAAGAAGGCGACAAAGCACGGCTGGTGATCGAGCCATGCCGCCTTCGGTCCTGCTGCGACGAACTCGCTGACGAACGCGTACAGCTCCTTGTCGCCGGCGCTGGACGCATCGCGCAGGGCGGCCTGGACGATGCCCTTCGGGTCGTCCTTCCGCGCCGCGGAGACCTGGCCCGGGTCGGCGCCGGTCTCGCGGCAGAAGTCCTCGATATCGGCCGAGAGCCAGCATTCGATGTTGCGCGACGCCGCGGCGCAGATTGTGAGTGACGCGTGTTCGGGCGGGAGCTTCGAGCGGTCTTCATCGACCGCCGTGTTCCACTTCTCTTTGTCGGCGTCACGAAGCACTACGGCGCAGTCGCACTCGTCGACGCGGAAGAGCCTCTGGAGCGCGCCGTAGAGCTGACGTCGAAGCGTCTCACCCGTTCGGCCGCGGCGCACCGCGCAGACGACCTCCGCGCCCGGGCACCAACGCCTCGCCAGCCCCCGGAGGACCGCTTCGTGCGTGGCGTCCTCCGCGAGCACGCCTACTCGCACCCGAGCACCTCCTGAAACAGCATCTCGCCGAGGGACATGTGCTCCAGCATCTCCTCGACCAGGCCGAAGTTGGGGCGGCGGATCGTGGTGCCCTGTTGTTCGTCCCGCTCGACGACCCACAGGCAGTCGAGCTTGTCGTCGAAGTAGTCGAGGAACATGGGGTTGTGCGTCGTCACGATGACCTGCGTGTGCCCGCTCGCCTCGACGAGCCGATCTACGAGCTTCCCGAGATGCCGGCAGTAGAGGCCGTTCTCCGGCTCCTCAATCATGAGGAGGGAGGGCCTCTGGAACTCGCGCCGGGAGTGCACATTCGGCAGGAGGGCGATCAGGCACATCGCGAGGTAGCGGAGGGTTCCATCCGACATAGCGTGCAGCGTCATGGGCTCCGACGAGCCCTCCATCACGACCTCTGCGACGACCGTGCTGTCGGCAAGCCGGATGAAGTTCAGGTACCGCAGGCGCGGCTCGATCTCGCCCACCGCGTCCAGAAGAGCGCGGTACGACGCCTCGTCCTCGTTCTTGAGGGTGTACAGCATCGACGCGAGGTTCCGTCCGTCGCCCGCCAGGTCCGTGTCCGGCCTCACGGCCCCCGATGCCCGCATGGCCGATAGCTCAGGGCTGTAGTACCGGATGGCGCGGAAGTCGCGCTGGAGAGCGCAGAGCGTGGGGTACCGTGACGCGTCAAGGGGCCTGCCTATGGCTGCCCCCCACCCAGCCCCCACGTCATCCATCATGCGCGAACCCGACTCATCGAGGGCCCACGTGACCTCGCCCCGCTCCTCGTCGAACACGCGAAGCAGCGGGAGCGACTCCCCTGTCGGCTCGACGGCGTGCGCCCCTTCCAGGACGCGCATGAGTGGCGCCGACGTGCCCGCGACCCCGTCGCGGGCATAGCACGTCGCCTCGTAGGAGGCTCGGCGTGAACCCGGCCATCCGTCGCCGCACCCCTGCCACAGCACGGCCAGATCTGGGCCGCCAAGCGGCGCGCCGGCTGCGCCCAGCTCCCCCGGCGACCCGCACGCTGCGGCGGCGGCGGCGGTGATCGACTCGTGCCGCGCGAGTTCGCCCAGGAACCTTAGCGCCAGACAGATGTTGGTCTTCCCCGCGTTGTTCGCTCCGACAAGCACGTTCAGTTTGCCGGGTTCCCATTCCAGGTCCCGGATGGAGCG
>CAZCER010000734.1:0-2569 GCA_964497385.1 uncultured Armatimonadia bacterium
ACGTCCCCCGCGCCGCTGCGCCGCGAGACGAAGAAGAGCTTCTTCCCGTCGGGCGACCAGTAGGGCTGGTCGTTCCCGGCGGGGTGCTGGCTCACGTTGAGCCACTCGCCGCCCTCGAGCGGACGGATGTACACGTCCTGCCCGGACTTCGCGTGGTCGATCGCGGCGGCGACCCACTTGCCATCGGGGGAGACACGCAGGTCCCGCACGTCGGGCTCCGTGAGGAACGGGGCCGTCTCCTTGCTCTCGAGGTCGAAGGTGAACACCCCGTCCCCGCCGGCCTCCCGCCGGAAAAGGAGCTTCTCGGCATCGTTGGTGAACCCGAACAGATGGAGGTAGCAGCGGTCATCCTGCAGGAGGCAGGTCTTCTCCTTGGTGTCGACGTCGTACTGCCAGATGTCTCCGGTGCGGTTCTGCTGGGAGATGTAGACAAGGCGCTTCCCTTCGGGATGCCAGAAGTACTCACCATCCGTGCCCGGGAAGTCAGTAACGCGCACGGAGCCGTTCTTGAACTCCGGCTTCACCAGGAAGATGTCCTCACGGAGGCGGATCGCGACCCAGGAGCCGTCGCGGTTGGGCTCCATCTCCTCGATCCCTGAGGTGAGCGCATCCTCGGCCTCGAAGGTCGCGGTGTAGTCCACGGGTGCGCGGATCTCGAGTTCCTTCGGCTCACCCCCGCGAACGTCCACCACCCAGAGGCTGAAGTTCCACTCATAGACGATCTGCGTTCCATCGCCCGAGATGGAGGGGAAGATGACGGCATCGCTCTCGTGGTGCGTGAGTTGCCGGACCGCACCGGTCTCGAGGCTTAGCGCGAAGAGGTTCGGGCGCCCGGCGCGCTCCGAGACGTAGTAGACCTCCGTGCCATCGGCGGAGAAGCACGGCCAGACATCCGAGCCGTCGAAGTCCGTGAGCAGGCGCAGGGCGCCGGTCTCGAGGTCGAAGGTGAAGACGTTCGAGTTCAGGCTCCCGCGGTAGCCCTTACGCCACCACGACTCCCCGTCCCGTACTCCCGCGATGAGGCGCCCGTCAGGGGAGTACGCCATGGCGCTGTGGTCGGTCGAGTCCTTCAGGAGCGGCCTTACGTAGCCGGTCTCGAGTTCGATCTCGTACGGGCAGGTGACGCGGTGGTCTCTGCGGCCGGCGTAGAAGAGGAGTTTCTTCCCATCCGGCGACCAGTCTCCGAGGCTGTCGCCCGCGCTGTGGTAGGTGACCCGCTCGATGGGCCCTCCGTCGATGTCGACGAGGTAGAGGTCGCCGTTTCCGTCCCGGTCCGAGGAGAACGCGAGGGTGGATCCGTCGGGCGAGTAGCGCACCCGCCCCTCGTAGCCCTCATGGATCGTGAGGCGCCGGGCGAGCCCCTTGCCCGCCTCGTCGAGGTCCGCGACCCACAGGTCGCCCTGGTAGGAGAACGCGACCTGCGAGCCGTCGGCGTTCAGGTCCGGGTAGTGCAGGTCACGGATGATCTCGGTCTGAGCGAACGCGGCCGCCTGAAGCAGCCCGAGACCGACCAGGAGGGGTGACGCGCTCCGCATGGGTGTCCGTCCTCATTCCCGCGAGTGTGTCCGACTGGTTGGATGGGTGGTGGGGCCTCGGGTTGCGCCTCTCGGGCCGGCCCGCCGCTACCCGAGATCGAGCCCGTACTGCTTGGGGTCCGGCTTCTTCGGAGCCCGCTTCTTCGCCGGCTCGTCCTTCCGGAGGACGCAGATCATGCGCGCGCACCGGATCCCGCCGTCGTACGCGAGCCTCCCCGAGAAGTCTCCGTGCACGGCCGCGAGGCTGAAGCCCCCGCCGGCAAGCGCGAGCGCCCCGAGCGTCTCCGGCAACAGGAACCGGTGGATCTCCGTCTCCGAGAGCCTAACGGAGATCCCCGGAGCGGCGATGTCGACGCCCATCTCGATCTTCATCGTCTCATGGCGCAGGTCCAGCGGATCGCGGTAAGTGGTCGCGCGGATGCGAGCCCCGTCGCGCAACTCGTTCCAGCAGCGCTCCTCCCACACCTCACGCGGGCCGTGCGGCTGGTCCACGATCCAGCCTCTGGGATTGCCCATCTCGATGATGTACACCCCGCCCGGCGCGAGGCAGTTAGCCACCCCGTCGAAATGGGACAACAGATCCTCGTTCGTGGTGATAAGCGGGAGCGACTGGAACATGCAGATCGCGCAGTCGAAGGAGCCGCCGAACGGTAGGTGACGCATGTTCCCGAGCACGAAGTCCGCGTCCAGACCGTGCGCGCGGGCCTTGGCAACCGAATGCGCGATCATCGCCGGCGAGCGGTCGATCCCGACCGCGTACATGTCGCGCCGCGCGAACTCCAGCACATGCTCGCCGGTGCCGCACGCGAGGTCGAGCACGTCGGTCGGCGTCTGGCCCTTCAGGTCGGCGCAGACGTCGCAGATAAACGAGACCTCGCGCCGGATGTCGCGAAAGCCGAACACCAGGTCGTAGTAGTCCGGGTTGTCGTAGAACGTGTTGCCGGGACGGCGATCCAGATCCGGCATAGCTCTCACCCCGCCATGGGCCGCACGAGCCGCCACACAGCGCGGGCAAACGGCCAATCGAGGGTTCG
>CAZCER010000735.1:0-2562 GCA_964497385.1 uncultured Armatimonadia bacterium
CGACACGGGAGTGGGCTACCGCGACTCTGGAGCCAACTTCGCGCGCATGGAGGACCTCGCCGCGACGACCTTCGTGGCAGGCTATGACTTCATCCAGGATGACGCCTATCCGGACGACCTGAACGGCCACGGCACCCACGTCTGCGGCACCATCGCGCAGGCCACCAACAACGCGGTGGGGGTGGCCGGGCTCGCGCACGGCTGCGCGATCATGCCCGTGCGGGTGCTGGACGCCGACGGCGCGGGCGCCACGCTCGATGTGGTCGCCGGGATCGACTTCGCGGTCGCGAACGGCGCCGATGTGCTCAACCTGAGCCTCGGGGCCTCCTCCGGCGCGCCCATCGAGGAGCAGGCCTTGGCCGACGCGGTGGCGGCGGGAGCCGTGCCCGTCGCCGCGGCCGGCAACGAGTCCGCCAGCTACCTCAACTACCCGGCGGCCTACGACACCGTGATCGCCGTCGGCGCGGCGCGGTACGACAAGACGCGCGTCGCCTACTCCAACTTCGGCGCCGGCATCGACCTCGTCGCTCCCGGAGGCGATCTTCTGGTCGACCAGGACGGCGACGGGAACCCCGACGGCGTCTACCAGAACACCTTCGTCCCCAGCTTCGGCGACGCCCCGACCGTCAGAAACAAGTACTACTACATGGAGGGCACCTCGCAGGCCACCCCGCACGTCGCGGCCACGGTGGCGCTCCTCCTCTCTCATGGCTTCACCGGCACGCCCCGCTTCGACGCCGTTCTCTCGCTTCTCGAGAACACCGCCGAGGACGTGGGCGCCGCGGGCTACGACCTCCAGACCGGCTACGGGTTCCTCCGAGCCGACCAGGCCCTCGCCGCCGTCGCCACGACCTACTCGATCGGCGGTACGGTGTCGCACTCCGGCGCGGGCGTCTCGGGCGTCACCGTGACGGCCGGCACGCAACAGGCCACCACGGCGTCCGACGGGACCTACACGATCACCGGCCTCACGGCGGGAAGCTACACGGTCACCCCATCGCACCCAAACCGCGCGTTCACCCCGTCGACGCGCACGGTCTCGCTGACAGCCAACACAACCGGCGTCGACTTCGAGGCAAGCGCCCCGGTCTACTCGATCAGCGGGACGGTCACCTATGGCGGGAGCGGGCTCGAGTCCGTCTCGGTGTCAACCGGAACCGTCACAGCCACCACCGACGCGACCGGCGCGTACACGCTCTCGGGGCTCACGGCCGGGACCTACACGGTCACTCCAACGCTCGCGAGCCATGGCTTCTCGCCCGCGACTCGGAGCATCACGATCGCGTCCTCGAACCAGACCGGCATGGACTTCGCCGCAGGCCGCACCTACGCGCCGTCGGTCACCTCCGGCATCCGGATGGTCTCCGTCCCCGCGACGCCGCTGAGCGGCGCAGGCGGGGTGACGGATGTCCTCGGCGCGGGTGCGGACGGCTGGTACACGTACGATCCGGCCAACGCCTGGTACGTGAAAGCGAGCACGCCCGAGGTCGGGCGCGGCTACTTCGTGCGCATTCCCGAGGGCGCCACGGCCGCATCGCTCACCGGTGTGCCCCCCTCGTCGGCCTACGTTGAACTCGCCTTGCCGGCCGGATACTCCCAGATCGGGAATCCCAGGCCGGTCGCCTCGCTCACGCTGAGCGATCTCGCGTTCCGGGAGGGCGCGACCACGATGACATTCGTCGAGGCCGTGACCTCCGGCGCCGTCCGCGGCTTCGGCTGGGTGTGGGACTCATCGGCGGGCGAGTACCTGCTGCTCCATGGGCAGGTCGCGGGCGCGGCGACGTCGGTGGGGCCGTGCGAGGGCTTGTTCCTGGAGGCGCTGCGGGCTGTGACCGTGCTCGTCCCCACCGCTGCCGGCTCGACCTCCGCGCGCGCCGCCCAAGCCGATGGCCCGGCGATCGGGCTGTCCCTCACGTCGGCGGACGGCGCGAGGTCGACCGCCTACGTCGGTTGCTCGCAAACACTGACCGCGGAGGCGGAGGCGCCGCCCTCGCCCGTGACCGTCGCGAATGCTCCCTCCTTGCGCGTCGTCCTCGAGGACGGGCGCACCGCCGGTGTAGCGTTCCGGCGCGAAGCGGGGAACCTGGAGTTCACGTTGCGCGCCGAGAACCTCGCGCCGGGAGAGACCCGCATCGAGGCGGCGGGCCTCGAGGCGCTCTCGCGCGACTGGAACGCATTCCTGACGGATGAGACGACCGGCCGCACCATGTCGCTCCGGAACGAGGCGTGGCTCGAGTTCAGTGCTCAGGATGGCGAGACGCGGCTCTTCACCGTGAGTCTTAGAAAGCGCGAGCAGGGGCTGCGGCTTCGGGTCGCAGCGGCCGACACTGCGCGCGGAGTCTCGACAGTGCGCTACGAACTCTCAGCCACGGCCGAGGTCGAGGCTGAGGTGCTGAACATGGCCGGTCGCGTGGTGGCGCGCCTGGACGAGGGCGCAGTCGCCTTAGGCGCGCGCGAACTCTCCTGGAACGGCCGGACGCTTCTCGGAAGCGCCGCCCCGCGCGGCGAGTATCGCATCGTTCTCACCGCACGCGCCGACACGGGCGAGGTTGCCACCGCGAC
>CAZCER010000736.1:0-2549 GCA_964497385.1 uncultured Armatimonadia bacterium
GTCAAGGAACTCGATGCGGTGGGTCGCGGCGAGCGCTCCGGCCGCGATTCCGTTCGGCGGCGTGCCGATGATGGTGCCCATGCCGCCCGTGTTCGCGGCGAACGGCACCGCGAGCACGATGGCCTTGGCGAACGGATCGTCGCGCAAGGAGGCGAGGACCGGGGCGATCACCGCGAGCATCATGGCGGCCGTGGCGGTGTTCGACATGAACATCGAGAAGGAGAACGTGATGCCCATGATCGCCATGAGCGACGCGCCCCGACTGCTCGAGAAGCGCGAGAGAACGTTCATCGCGAGCCAGTAGTCGAGACCCGTCTTGCGCGCCGCCGAGCCCATGACGAAACCGGCGAAGAACAGCCAGAGGAGCGGGCTCGCCCACGGCTCGACGAACATCTCCCAGTCGGTGTCCGACGTGGCGAAGACGCCGCCCGGGCGTCCGAGGATCGCGATCTCGAGGCCCATGATCACGAGCCCCACGGCGAAGGCGGGGATCGCCTCGGTCACCCAGAGAGCCGCGGCGAAGGCGAGGATGAAGAGCGTCCACCGGCCCGCCTCGGGGAGGCCCTGGTAGGGGACGGCCGCGACGGCCACGGCGATGACGCCCGAAAGCGCGCCCTTCAGGAGGCGACGTTGGGAGGAGAACTCCAGCTTATCGAGCACCCCGTGAGCGACGCCCCTTGCGCTCACCGCGTGCTGGTCGTAGTGCTCGGCTCTCATAGCGCGCCTTTCCGTGCATGCGGAGTGGGCGCGCTCCGTGGCGCCCGTGGCCGGCCATTATACGCCTGGCGCGCGGTTGCGCCGACCGGGCAGGAATCCGGACTCGCCCTGGAGCATAGCCCCTCGGCGTGATCCGGGCCGAAGGACGCAGCGGCGTCGGGCCGGACCGCCCATTCGGAAGGGGTGTCGATCCATGCGCTATCGCCGCACGGCGCTCGCGGCGCTGCTCACCGTTATGGCTCTGTCCGCGTCCTCGTCCGCGAACGTGCGTCTGCCTAGTCTGGTGGGGGAGGGGATGGTCCTGCAGCAGGGGCCCACCGCCCGTGTCTGGGGATGGGCCGACGCCGGAGAGCCCGTCAAGGTCACCATGGCGGGTGCGTCGGTCACCACCAAGGCCTGCCCCGGCGGAAAGTGGAGCGTCGACCTCCCACTCCCTCCCGCCGGTGGTCCGTACACGGTCACCATCGCCGGCTACAACACGATCGTCCTTCGTGACGTGCTGGTGGGCGAGGTCTGGGTCTGCTCGGGGCAGTCCAACATGGCCTGGCCCGTGGAGCGCGTGGACAACGCCGAGGCGGAGATCGCGCTCGCAAACTACCCCGGGATCCGGCTGTTCAGTGTGCCGCGTCTGACCTCCCAGACTCCGTGGGACGATGTCGAGGGCGCCTGGGTGCGCTGCTCGCCCGAGACCGTGCCCACCTTCAGCGCCGTGGGCTACTTCTTCGGCCGCTGCGTCCATCTCAACGCCCATGTGCCGGTCGGCCTCATCAACACGTCCTGGGGTGGCACCCCGGCGGAGGCGTGGACGGAGCGGAGTTGGCTCGAGGCGAACCCGATGTACCGCCCCGCGCTCGCGAACTGGGACAACCTGATGCTCCAGTACCCGGACGCGATCAAGACCTACAACGAGAAGACCATCCCCGAGTGGGAAGCGGCGGTGGCGAAGGCCAAGGCGGAAGGGAAGTCGGAGCCCAAGAAGCCCTCGGCGCCCGTCGGCCCGGACCACCCGCACCGCCCGGCGAACCTCTACAACGCCATGATCGCCCCGCTCACGCCGTTCCGGATCCGCGGCGCCATCTGGTACCAGGGCGAGGCGAACGCCCCGCGAGCCTGGGAGTACCGCGACCTCATGCCGCGCATGATCCGCTGCTGGCGCGACGCATGGGACTGCGGGGACTTCCCGTTCCTTCTGGTGCAGCTCGCGAACTACATGGCCGCGGATGAGCAGCCCACGATGGCCCCGTGGCCCGAACTCCGCGAGGCGCAACTCATGACCCTCGGTCTCACGAACACCGGCATGGCCGTCACGATCGACATCGGGAACCCGGGCGACATCCACCCGCGGAACAAGCAGGACGTGGGGAGGCGCCTCGCGCTCTGGGCGCTCGCGAGCTGCTACGGGCAGGACGTCGAGTGCTCCGGCCCGCTGTACGAGTCGATGACCGTGGAGTTCGACCGGATCCGCGTGTTCTTCACGCATGTGGGCGACGGCCTTGTCTCGAAGGGCGGCGGCCCGCTGACCGGCTTCGCGATCGCCGGTGCGGACGGCCGGTTCGTGTGGGCGAACGCGGAGATCGAGGGCGACACGGTCGTGGTGTGGTCCGATCAGGTCCCGTCGCCGGTAGCGGTCCGGTACGCGTGGGGCAACAACCCGTCCTGCAACCTCTACAACGCGGCGGGCCTCCCCGCGAGCCCCTTCCGTACCGACACCTGGAAGGGCGTCACACAGCCATAGGGGGCGTCGGCCGGTGCGATCGCGGCTGGGCGCGCCGCTGTCCGCGACGCGACAAGCGGCACAGCCCTGACGAGCAAATGGAGGGGCCGAATGGGGT
>CAZCER010000737.1:0-2548 GCA_964497385.1 uncultured Armatimonadia bacterium
GGCCCGGGAGGGCTTCCCCGCGCGCTACGACGGGCTCTTCCATCCGCAGGACCGCCCCGAGGGTTGGGGCGTGCTGGCGGGGTCGCGCGACCCGGCGCTGGCCGTTTCGGCTGGCGAACTCCGTTCCGTCGCACTCGGGGCGGGCGCGGGGGCGGGAGACGGCATCCTGAACGGTCGTCAAGCCGTCTTCATCCCGACGACCGACGTTCTGCGCCAGGGCGGGACCGCAACGGCGGATGGTCTCGGGGTCGACGCGGAGCTGCGGGCCCTGCTGGGCCGGCAGTTCGCTCCGAGGAAGTCCGTGGGTCGCCTGTCGGAGTTGTTGGCGGACCTCGAGTCCGAGCTGGGGGGCCACCCGGAGCCGTTCGGCAAAGCGCCGGGGCTTGTGTTCCGCACGGAGGACGGCGACCGCCCGCTCGCAAGCCTCTCCGAGGGCCAGCGCCGCCTCGCGGCTCTCTGGCTTCTCATGCGCACGGGCGCGGTCTCGGCCGACGGCTTTCTGATCTGGGATCAGCCTGAGACGGGCCTGAGCCCCAAGGCGGTGGGCGCGGTCGTGCAGGCGTTGCTCGGGCTGCAGCGAGTTGGTTGCCAAGTCGTCCTGGCGACGCACAGCTACGTGCTGCTAAAGGAGTTGTCGCTCCTCGCCAAGTCCGGAGACCGCGTGCGCTACCACTCTCTTCGGCGCGACCCCAAGACCGGGGCCCCGACCTCCGTATGGACCGACGACTACGACCTCTTGGAGCCCAACGACATTCTCCAGGCCTATGGGAGCATCTACGATCGCTCGGTGCGCCAGGCGATGCGGAGTGATCGCTGGTGATCCTTGTCGAGCGTGACATGGTGTTCGACTTCACGGGCTGCGAGCGAGCGTACAAGCTCGACGAGCAGGGCCGCGGCCGCGCGCCGCAGGGCCTGAAGCTGGTGGACTTCGTGGTGCGCGAGCCGAACCGGACGCTTCTGGTCGAACTCAAGGACCCGTCCGATTCCCAGTCCACTCCGAGGGACCGCAAGTTCTACGCGCGCAGGCTTCGAACGGGCGAACTCGTCCTCGACGAACTCGTTCCGAAGTGCCGGGACACCTACACGTACCTGCACCTCATGGGCGAGGACGACCGGCCGTTTCTGTTCGTGGCGCTTCTGGGGCTGGACCGGCTGGGCTGCGTGGAGCCGGCCGATCTGACGGCCCTCCAGGATCGCCTGCGCCAGGGGCTGCGCTGTGAGGCGATGGAGCCCTGGCGCCGCGAGTACGTGCAAGGGTGCGTCGTGTTGGCCACGACGGAGTGGGAGCGTCACTTCCCCTACAAGCTGGAGAGGCGGCCGGTGGGGCCCGCTTAGGGCCCGGAGGCGACGTGCGGTTCGACGGCCTCCGCACGCGCCCCGGACCGTCCAGGCCTCACGCGCCGCGCAAGCCGAAGAGCCGGCGCGAGGAGGCCGCTGAGGCTGAACCGGCCCGGTTCCACGGCGGCGAAGAACCCGACGACGCCGAACAGAAGCAGAGCGGCCGGGAGCGCGATCCGGAACCACATGGCCATTGGCGACCTCCTTTCGTGTTCTACCTACCCTCTCGGTATGATGAGTGACGCCCTTAAGCCGGAGAGAGTTGCGGAAATGTCACGGCGTCGCGTCGAAGGGCGTCTCGCCGGGGCGTCCGTATACAAGGATCACGATGACTACTCCTGAGCACCCGTCCGAATCGAGCGTCGGCAGCATTCAGGACCGAATCGTCGGCCCTCGCCGACAGGTGGAGGACGAGGCCCAAGGGCCAGCCCTCCGACCCAGGACCCTCGGCGAGTTCCTGGGCCAGGAGAAGATCAAGGCAAACCTCAAGATCGCGCTGGACGCCGCTCGGAGCCGCCAGGAGCCTGTCGAGCACGTGCTTCTGGACGGGCCGCCGGGACTCGGGAAGACCTCGCTCTCGCACATCATCGCCGAGGAGATGGGCACGCGCCTGACGGTGGCGGCCGGCCCCGGCATCGAGCGCGCCGGCGACCTGGTCGGGCTGCTCACGAATCTCGCCGATGGCGAGGTTCTGTTCATCGACGAGATCCATCGCCTCCCTCGCACGGTGGAGGAGAAGCTGTACTCGGCGATGGAGGACTTCCGCATCGACATCGTCCTCGACAAGGGCCCGCACGCGCGCACCGTGTCGCTGCCGTTGCGGCGCTTCACGCTCGTCGGGGCGACCACTCGGGCCGGCATGCTCACCCATCCGCTCCGCGACCGGTTCGGGATCCTGCTCCACCTGGAGTTCTACGGGGTGGAGGAACTCGAGCGCATCGTGACTCGGGCCGCCGACTGTCTCGGGATCGAGATCACCGCCGAGGGCGCGCACGAGATCGCGCGTCGCAGCCGGGGCACGCCGCGCATCGCGAACCGCCTGCTGCGGCGCGTTCGCGACTACGCGCAAGTCGAGGCCGACGGGTCGATCGACCTCCCAATCGCGGACGCCGCGCTTCGGATGCAGGGCGTGGACGCGCAAGGCCTCGATGATCTCGACCGCCGTTTCCTGCGCGTCATCATGGACTACTACCGCGGCGGGCCGGTGGGG
>CAZCER010000738.1:0-2534 GCA_964497385.1 uncultured Armatimonadia bacterium
CGCCCGGCGCGTCCACCGAACCTCGGCTGACTCGCGCGGCTACCCCTCGGCGCCCTGGTCGCCCTCCGTGTGCTGGTCGAGGATTCCGAACATGATGAAGGTAGGCTCAAGCGACCCGACGTTCGCGGCCTGGAGCTGGTAGTCGGAACGGCGCTCGCCCTGGTAGGTGAGGATGGGGGCGGCGTCCTCGAGTTCGTCCGCCGCGAGGTAGCCGCCCTCGCCGTCGAGGAGATACAGATCCAGGTCCTGGATGTCGTCATCGGCTGAGGCGAGGAAAACGTGAGCCCCTTCCTCGAGGGTGATGGTGCTCATGAGCAGTGACCCGCCGCTCTCCATGACGCCGCCGTAGAGGCACCACTGATTCGACTCATCGTGGAACGAGAGCGCTCCCGTCTGCTCGTTCATGGCCTCCGCCGTGGCCAGGAACTTCACGAGCGCCTGCTCCATGCTCTCCGTGGGGCACGTCCAGGCGCCCGTTCCCAGGATGGCCATCGCGCAGAAACTCGGCACTTCGGGGTTGAAGAGTTCGAGCTTCACCGTGTAGGCGCCCTCGGTCGGGGCGGTGAAGTCGACCACGGGACGCGGGTCCTCCAGGGTGTCGCTCGCAACGGGCTCCCCGTCGGGTCCGAAGACGCTGATGTCCAGATCGACGCAGTCCTCGTCCCCGCCGCCGATGAGGCAGTAAGCCTGACCCTCCTCCAGCGAAGCCGTGAGTTGCACCGAGCCGTTCGCGGGGAGGAAGGTCGCGAAGAACGACACCCCGCGAATGAGTCCGAGGTTCGAGTCCTCGGTCATGATCCCGATGCCCTCGAACACCGTGCGCACGGCCTGCCCCATGAAAAGCCCGGGCCCCCAGCCCTCCGGCGGCTCGTCCTGCGCCAGCGCGGGCCCTCCCGTGACGCAAGCGAGCAACACAAGGATGGCCGTCACATGCCACCAATGGCGAACCGCACCTGTCTCCGACAAACGCATCCCGCGCCTCCTGATTCCACCGCGTTCCGTCTCGTCCGTCGCCCCTCCGGACCCCGAGTGACAACCCTCCCGCCGCATACGTTCGTTCAGCCTGCGCCGGAGCCTCTCGGACGCCCTGCGGAGCCTCCTCCCACCCTCACAGCGCGCGAGCCGGACGCGACTCGCGCCCGGCTCGCCTGTTCTCTCCCTGCCTCGCCGCGCCCGGACCCTACCCGACGCCCTCCGCCTCCTGGAGGATCCCGAACACCACGAACGACGGGGCAACCGAGTCCACGTTCGTGACCTCGATCAGGTAATCCATGACCGGCGAACCCTCGAACTGCACGGCGGGGAACTCATCGTCCATGTCGTCGCGCACGATGGCGTCGCCCCCACCGCCGAGGACCGCGACATCGAGGTCGCGCATGTCCGCGTCGCCCGTGGCCTTGACCACGTACCGGGCGGCCTCGAGGCCGATGGGGCCCTGCACCAGCGACTCGCCGGTCTGGGCGATCCCGCCGTACAGGCAGAACTGGTTGGGCCCGTCGTGGAACACGAACGGATCGCCGCAGGTCGACACGAACTTAGTGAGCGCCTGTTCGAGGCTCTCGCGCGGGTACGCCGATCCACCCTCCGCGAGGACCGCCATCGCGCAGAAACTGGGGACCTCGGTCGCGAAGAGGCGCACGCTCACCGAGTGGGGACCGTCCGCGTCGGCCGTGAACGCGACGATCGGCAGAGGGTCCTCGAGCGCGTCCTCGGCGACCGTGGCGCCGTCCGGGTCAAGAACCGCGAGATCGAGATCGCCGCAGTCCTGGTCGCCGCCGCCCACGATGCAGTACGACTTGCCCCGCTCGCACTGGATCGTCGCTTCCACGGACTCGCCGGCCTCGAGGCATGCCGCGAAGAGCGACACGCCGGGCGCGAGTCCCAGGTCGGCGCCCTCGGTCACGGTTTCGATTTGCGAGTAGACCGCGTTCACGGCTTGGCTCATGTACAGGCCGGGAGCCCAGTCTTCGTCTTGAGCCGCGGCCGCGCCGCCGAGCAGACCGATGAGCGGGACAACAACCGCCGCTGACAGCATCAGCCGGCGGGGGACATCTAGTCCGCGCAAGTGCATTCCTATGCCTCCTGTATGCGCGGGGGCCGTCAGGGCCGCCCGCCCGTGCCTGTCGTGCCTGCCGCCAGGACCGCTACGCCGCCTCTCGGCGCTCTCGGTCCGGCGGGTCGAGCCGCGCGACTCCTTCCTCAGCGACCGTCCAGACCGTCACGTCATCCAGGTACAGCGTCCCGGCGGGCTGGGCGTTCTGGTCGGTCTCGACAACGTAGATCGACTCCAGCACCACCGGCGCTTTGACTCCATCCGGAAGACGCACGCTCACGATGCGCCACTCCCCGGCGCCCCAGTCTACACGTTCCGCGAGGGTCACCGTCGTCCGCGTGCCGTTTCCATCGACGTAGGCGAGCCGCACCCACGGGGCGGGACCCTCGGCCCTCACCGCCGCGGAGAACCCGATGGCCCGGCCCACGTTGCGGTCCATCCGGGCGTACACGGCACGGGTGGCCTCCGCGTCGCCCAGAGC
>CAZCER010000739.1:0-2533 GCA_964497385.1 uncultured Armatimonadia bacterium
CAGAGCACCCAGGCGATCCGGCCGAAGTCCCACCCCGGCAACGCCGCCCGGGTCCGTCACGGACGCCGAGAGCGTGACGGCGCCGCCCGCGTAGGTAAGCTCGGCGGGCGTCGCGGACAGGCCGGAGACGGTGGGCGGCAGGCTGTCGCCACCCCCGCCGCAGCCGGGATGGGTCGCGACGAGCACCAAGCCGACCAGTAACACGAACACGCGCGCTCTGTGCATCGGGAGCACCCCTCGTCCTCACGCCGGTCCGGGGCGCCACGAGCGGCGCCCCACATAGGTTACTCGGTAGGGGCGGTGGGTTCCTGCCTGGGAAGCGGCGCGAGGCGACTTACGCGGTTGGCACGCGGGCCATCGCGCCGTCGTGGGGGACGTGACCCCAGATGCGTCCGCCGCGGTGGATGCTGCGGTAGCTGAGGTTCACGATCGCGCGGAGGAGCGGCTTGGGGTGGCCGCCGCGCCAGACGAGCATGCGGCGCGCGATGGAGCCGATGGAGTAGAAGCGCTTCATGGCGTAGCTGCGCGCCTCGCGGAGCTGCTCGACGGTCATGTGCGTGGGCCGGTACACGATGTTGCCCATCGTGTACTTCGACCAGTCGCTGCTCGTGACGCGGCCCTCGGCCATCATCTCCTCATAGACGGGCGTGCCGGGAAAGGGGGTGAGGACGGCGAACTGGGCGGCGGCGATCCTCATGCGCTCGGCCCAGTGGACGGTCTCCCGACAGCTCTCGGGCGTGTCGTGTTCGAGTCCGAACACGAAGGACGCGACGATGTCGATCCCGTGACGGTGAATGGTCTTGATGGCGCGCTCAAGGTCGAGGCCGACGTTCGGGCGCTTGTGCGAGGCTTTGAGGCTCTCTTGCGAGATCGACTCGATGCCGACGAACATCGCGCGACACCCGCTCCGGTACATGAGCTTGAGCAGGTCGGGATGATCCGCCATCGACAGATCGCCCTGCCCGGCCCACTGGAGCTTCAGGGGCACAAGCGCCTCGAACAACTCCGCGGCGCGCTTGGGAGAGGCGACGATGTTGTCGTCGCTGAACCCGATCGTGCGCGTCTTCAGTCCTCGGATCTCCTCGACGACCTCATCGACCGGGCGAAAGCGGTATTTGCGCCCGAAGACGGGGCTCACGGAGCAGAACGTGCAGGCGTGCGGGCAACCCCGGGCGGTCTGCACGAGATTGGGGACGAGGTAGCGGTCGGTCTTGAGCAGATCGCGGCGCGGGAGGGGCTGGCCCGCGAGATCGGGGCGGTGCTCGCTGCGGTAGACGCCTTGCATGCGGCCGGCGGCGAAGTCCTCGAGGATCCTCCCCCAGAGGGGCTCAGCCTCTCCAACGGCGACGGCGTCCGCGTGACGGAGCGCTTCCTCGGGCAGAGCCGTGGGATGCATGCCGCCCAGGACGACGGGAATCTTGCGCGCGCGAAAAGCGTCGGCGACGGCGTAGGCGCGCGGCGCGGCGGAGGTCATCAAGCTGACGGCGACGAGGTCGGCCTCCTCGTGGAGGTCCACAGCCTCGACGTGCTCATCGACAAGGTGGATGTCCCACCCGGGGGGAGTCAGCGCGGCGAGGATCGGCAGGGCCATCGGAGGGCTGAGGGTCTTGCCGCCATTGAAGAGAGAGGGAAGCCAAGAGGGTGATACTACGAGAAGCCGCACGGTCAGATCCTTTCGGACGTGGAGCGCCAAGTGCGTGCGGCCGTTAGCTTAGATTCCGCTGTCAGTCGCGGGATCCGCCGGCCTGCGCCTGCGGCGGAAGAGCGGGGCAGATCACAAGGGCAAGACACGCTCGAAGACGGTTCGACACGGTGCGTTTGGCCCCGTCACTCCGCAGGGCCGGCTGGTGGATCTTCCTACACCGCGCCCTAGATCCAGCGGACGCGGGCGGCTGCGCCTGCGGGTGACGGTTGTCTGCGGCCTACGCGCGTCCGGAACGTCTTGTCCGAACATCGGCCACACGTCCTGAAGCATAGCACCATGCACCGATTCTGTCCACTAAGGGAAAGCTAACAGAGACAAGCTCGGGCCTATCGGTTCGGTGGCAAGACCTGGAGTTCCCACAGCGTTGGACCGTCGGTCGCTTCGAGGATCCGGAGGCGCAGCGCATCGGTCCGGAGGGGCGGGAACTCCACCGTGAGGTCCTCGCCGATCGTTGCGCCTTGGTGGATCGTCCTCCAGCCGCCGTGCTCGCGCGCCTGGATCTCGAAAGACCGCA
Source organism: uncultured Armatimonadia bacterium (assembly GCA_964497385.1). Classification (GTDB taxonomy): domain Bacteria; phylum Armatimonadota; class Zipacnadia; order UBA1398; family UBA1398; genus CAZCER01. Next base: position 2,220 of record CAZCER010000739.1, read on the forward strand.
CTCGGTCGAACGCCTCGCTGAGGCGGACCCGCCCGACTGGCCTGCGTCCTGCCACGGGGATCTCCAGCCACGCCGCATGGACGCCGCCGTCGGTTGCCCAGCGGGTCTCCGGATCGCCATCGAAGGCGCGCTGGGGACCGTAGTCCTCTGTGAGGCCTTGGTAGGTGTTCGACGCGGTCGCGGACCGGCCGAGGACCATCGAGCCCGATGCGGGCCGGCCCTCTCGCACCTGCTCCGCGGGGCGGTCGAGGTAGAGAGCCACGATCGTGTCCGGACCCGTGCGCGCATCCGCATCGACCTCTATCTCGCCTTCG
>CAZCER010000740.1:0-2529 GCA_964497385.1 uncultured Armatimonadia bacterium
TCCAATGCCACCCGTGAGCGCCTTGCCCCACCGCCAAGCACTCCGACCAATGACACGCCTCGGGGATCTGGCCCGCCAGCAGCATCCTCGCGTCGGGGCGATCAACGCAGCGGATCCAGGGCTCCACGCGCAGAAGAGCGGCTGGCGACCGTTCCGGTCGGTAGCGGGCGTCCGCCTCCTCGTCATTCCCCCCAGATCGGTCACGTCCTGAGGGGGGGGCGGAGACGAGTACGCACGAGCCACTGGGCGCCGGTCTGGTTCCGAAGGGTGCGCTGCGCCTCCGCCAAAAGCTCCGGATGGGCCTCGCACAGGCCCACCACAGCAACCGGGCACGCGCGCTCGCGCTCGATGCGGAGCAGCGTGTGCGCCACTAACTCCCCGGCTCTGTCGTGCCGCCTGAAGCCGCTCGCCGTCCTCACGTTCCACTGGACGATCGCGAACCGAACCGACCGCGCCATCCCCAAGCCCCCCCTACCCCTTCACCCCCGTCAGCGTCACGCCCTGGATGAAGTACCGCTGGGCGAAGAAGAACACGGTCAGGACAGGCAGCATCATCAGCGTGGAGGCGGCCATCATCATCGAGTACTCCGAGCCGTGCTCCATCCGGAACTGGTAGATGCCGAGGCTAAGCGGATAGAGCCGCTCATCGTTCAGGTAGATCAGAGGCCCCATGAAGTTGTTCCAAGCGCCCATGAATGTGAAGATCGCGACCGCCGCGAGCGCGGGCTTGATGAGCGGCAGCATGATCCGCCAGTAGATGCCGAAGTAGCCGCACCCGTCGATCTTCGCGGCGTCCTCGATGTCCTTCGGGATGGTCTTCATGAACTGCCTGAGCATGAAGATGAAGAACGCCGAGCCGAGGAATGAGGGCATCCAGAGAGGCGCGAGGGTGTTGTAGAGTCCGAGACCTCTGAAGACGAGAAACTGCGGCACCATCGTCACTTGAGCGGGCAGCATCATCGTGGCGAGGAGGATTCCGAACAGCACGTCGCGCCCGGGGAAGCTCAAGCGCGCGAATCCGTACGCGACGAGCGAGCACGAGAAGAGGGTGCCGAAGATCGAGAGCAGCACGATGCTGACCGTGTTCTTGAGGTACCGCCAGAAGTCGATGTACCGGAGCGCCTCGGAGTAGGCCCGCGTGAACTTCTGGAACGCCGCCGCGATGGGGGCGCGGCGCTGAAGACGCAGGGTCACCTGAATGGTCCCGTCCGCCGTGCCGGGTCCGTCGGTCTTCGCGAGATTCGTGTAGTCCTTCTCCTTGCGGAAGCCCGACTCGGACTCGGGAAGCCGCCAGCTCGCCTCGACGCTCAGCGAGTTCGCGAGCGCGTAGCCCTCGGTGGAGACGTACCGGCCCTCGGGGGTCGCGACCTCGAGCATCAGGTTGTGCCAAGAGCGGTCGCAGGTGATGGGGATGCGCACGCCGGCGAGAGCGTCCTCCATCTCGGGCATGGGCGCGGTGATGCGCACCACCGCTTCGCGCTCGCTCGAGACGTCGTAGGTGACGAGCGTGGCGTCCGACCCGCCCAGCGGGCGGGTCGTCGCGTTCGGGGAGACGGCCTCGACGGTCTGCTCGTCGCCGGCCGCGTAAGCGCGATGGAGCATGTCCTCGGTGGTCAGCTTGCCGAGTGAAAGCCCCCGGAAGACATTCCCGAAGGTCTTGGTGCAGAGGTCCGCGGTGACGCGCGCGCTCAGGCGCTCCGCGATCTCGTCGGCCGTGCCGTCCCACTGGTCCTCCGGGAGACCCGCCGCCGTCTCGTTGAAGAGACCGCGCGCCAGGAGGTCGCCTCCGCCGGCCAGACTGGTGAGTTCGGCGGCGCCCGCGGGGTCGGTCGCCTCGGCGGCCGCGAGCAGACCGTTGAGCACCGCCGCCATCTCCGCCTCGGGAAGCGGGAGCGGTCGGTCGTCGGGCATCTTCAGTCTGTCGTGGACGTCGGCGCTCGCGTAGGGCGACTGGACGACCTTCGCCGGTAGGCCAGGCACCCACTTCGGGGGGCTCACGAAGATCTCCGTCGAGTCCTTCATGCTCGTGGTCACGAGCCAGTAGAAGGGGAGAGCGAACACGAAGCAGCCGAGGATCAGCACGGTGTGGAGCACGATGGTCCGGAGCGTCTTGCGTCGGTCGGTCATGGTTCGTTCCCTCCCTTCCTAGTCGGACTCGTAGTAGACCCAGAGCTTCGCGAGCCTTAACTGGACCAGCGTCAGCATCAGGATCACGAGGAACAGGAACCACGCCATGGCAGATGCGAAGCCCATCTCGAAGTACCGGAACGCCTTGTTGAACAGGAGGTACACGTAGAAGAGCGTGGAGTCGACGGGGCCGCCCTGGGTCATGATGTAGGACTGCTCGAAGATCTGCAGCGTGCCGATGATCCCCATGATGAGGTTGAAGAAGATGTACGGCGTAAGCTGCGGGATCGTCACGTGCCGGAAACGGAGCCACACCCCCGCGCCATCCACGGTCGAGGCGTCGTAGAGGTGCTGGGGCACGCCCTGGAGTCCCGCGAGCCAGATGATCATCCCGCTCCCCGC
>CAZCER010000741.1:0-2528 GCA_964497385.1 uncultured Armatimonadia bacterium
GTTCACCTCGTAGCGGTGCCGATGGCGCTCGAAGACGAGGTCGTCCTCGTAGACCTTCCGGGCCCGCGTGCCGTCCATGAGTTCGCACGGATAGAGCCCCAGGCGCTGCGTGCCGCCTTTGTCCTCAAGGTCCTTCTGGGTCTCCATGATGTGGATGACCGGATGCGGCGTGTCCCCGCGGAACTCCACGCTGTTCGCTTCGGCCAGACCGCACACGTTGCGCGCGAACTCGATCACCGCGCACTGAAGTCCGAGGCACAGTCCGAGGAAGGGGACCTTGTTCTCGCGCGCGTACCGAATGCACTCGACCTTGCCTTCGACGCCGCGCTCGCCGTAGCCGCCGGGCACGATGACGCCCTGCACGCCCTCGAGTTGCGCGGCGACGTTCTTTCGCGTCGTCTCCTCGGTGTTCACCCACACGATCTCGACGTCGGCGTCGAGGTCGGCCCCGGCGTGCTGCACAGCCTCCACCACCGAGATGTACGCATCATGCAGACCCACGTACTTTCCGCACATCGCGATCCGCACCGACTTCGATCGGCGCTTCAAGCGTTCGACCATGTCGCGCCAGGGGCGGAGGTTCGTGCGGCGGTTCGGCAGATCGAGGCGCGCGGCCACCAGACGGCCAAGTCCCTGCTCCGCGAGCATCAGAGGCACCTCGTAGATGCACTCCACGTCGCGCGACTCGATCACGGCCTCGGGCGGCGTGTCGCAGAAGAGGCTGATCTTCCGCTTGTGCTCGGCCTCCAGCGGCTGCTCGACGCGGCAGACCAGCACGTCCGGCTTGATCCCGATGCTCCGCAGGGCCTGCACTGAATGCTGGGTCGGCTTGGTCTTGAGTTCGCCGACCGCCCCGATGAGCGGCACGAGCGTCACGTGTACGAAGAGCACGTCTTGCTGGGGCATCTCGTGCGCGATCTGTCGGATCGCCTCGAGGAACGGCTGGCCCTCGATGTCGCCCACGGTTCCGCCGATCTCCACGACGGAGACGTCCGCGTTCTCTTGCTCCGCCGCCGTGCGGATCCGACGCTTGATCTCGTCGGTGATGTGCGGGATGACCTGAACGGTCGCGCCGAGGTAGTCTCCTCGGCGCTCCTTGCGGATGACGGCGCCGTAGATTTGCCCCGTCGTCACGTTGGAGATCTGCGACAGGTTGATGTCGCAGAAACGCTCGTAATGCCCCAGATCGAGGTCCGTCTCGGCCCCGTCGTCCGTCACGAAGACCTCGCCGTGCTGGTACGGGTTCATGTTGCCCGCGTCGGCGTTGATGTAGGGGTCGATCTTCTGGAGGGTGATGCGGAAGCCGCGGTCCCGAAGCATGCGGCCCAGAGACGCCGCGATGATCCCCTTGCCCACCGATGAGACGACCCCGCCCGTAACGAAGATGTGCTTGGCCAACCTACGCCCTCCTCCTAGATCGCGCCCGCAGCGAGCAGTTCCACAAGCCGGTCCAGCGTCTCGACAATCACACCCGGACGACGTTCATCAGACTGCGCTTCGGCTTCGGCGCGCGTCGTGACGCCCGTCAGGACCAGGGCGCTCACGCATCCGAAACGGTTCGCGGCGACGACGTCGGTGGCGATCCGATCGCCGACGGCGACCATGCCCCCGGCGTCCACGCCCCACGCGTGCGCGACGGCCTCGAAGAGGCGGGGGCTGGGCTTGCCGTGGCACTCCGCTCGAACGCCGGTCGAGGTCTCGAGCAACGCGATGAGACCCCCCGCGCCGGGACAGGACCCGCCGTCGGTCTCCGGCAGAAGAACATCCGGGTTCGTCGCCAAGAAGCGCGCGCCCCCCAGTATAGCGCGATGCGCCGCTTTGGCCTTGGCGAACGTGAAGTCGCGGTCGAGGCCCAGGATGACCGCTTTGGCGGCCGCGCCGTCCTCGGCCTCCCGGAGCCCCGCCTCCGACAGTTCGGAGCGCAGCCCTTGCTCGCCGATGAGATAGACCGGGCCTTCGCCCCAGCGCTCCGCGGCGAGCGCCGCCGCAAGCGACCCACTGGTCGCGACATCGGACTCCGAGGCCGAAACGCCGAGGCGGGTGAGCTTGGCCGCGACGTCGCGGCGGTGCAGGGTGGCGTTGTTGGTGCAGAAGGCGACGCGGAGCCCCATCCGCCGAAGCGCGGCGATGGCGTCCGCGGCGCCGTCCACCGGGCGGTCGCCATGCCAGATGACGCCGTCCAGGTCGAAGATGACGCCGTGCTTGGTCATTGGGTCAACGTCCTGACGGGGCACATCCTAGCCGCTTCGGGCGAACGCGTCACGCATCGCTTCGTCCGCCTGCCGAATCGCCGCGCCCGTGGCGCTCCGCTCGCACCCCAGGACGCCCTTCGGTGGACCGGAGTAGATCAGCTCCCCGCCCGCGCCGCCGCCTTCGGGGCCGAGGTCGATCAGCCAGTCGGCGGAGCGGATCACGTCGAGGTTGTGCTCGATCACGATGACCGTGTTCCCGGCCTCGACGAGGCGGTCGAGCACCTGCAGCAGCTTCTCCGTGTCCGCGAAGTGGAGGCCCGTCGTCGGCTCGTCGAG
>CAZCER010000742.1:0-2520 GCA_964497385.1 uncultured Armatimonadia bacterium
ATTCTGGCTACGGAGGCCCCCATGGAGCATGCTCTGGACTTCGACCAACACAACGCCGAGGTGAAGGAGGTCTGGGAGCGGTACCACGCTCGCGACCCGATCCGCGTCCCGATGGTGCTGGGCGTCAACCCGCGCATCTGGGTGCTCGATCGGGCCCTGAACAAGACGGGCGTCACCTTCGAGAGCTACTTCTCGGACCCTCGGGTCATGTTCGAGACCCAGCTCGCATCGGCTCACTATGTTCGCCACAACCTGCCGCACGACGCCGAGATGGGTCTTCCCGCGAGCTGGTCCGTGTACGTGGACTACCAGAACTGCTATGAGGCCCTCTGGTTCGGCGGCGAGATCCGCTTCATCGAGGGAAACGTCCCGGACGTGCCGCCCTTCCTGACCGAAGAGCGCAAGCGGGCGTTCCTGGACGCGGGTCCGCCGGACCCGTTCTCGGGGTGGCTCGGGCGCGCCTGGGACTACCTGGATGACCTACGGGACATCGCCGAAGGCTATGAGTTCCATGGCCGGCCGGTGTCGGCGGACGGCGTTCCCGGCTGTGGCACGGACGGGCCCTTCACCATCGCCTGCGCCTTACGCGGCCCGACCGAGTTCTGCACGGATCTGTACGCCGATCCGGAGTTCTTCCACGCGCTGATGGACTTCATCACCGAAGCGACGATCACGCGGATCGAGGCCTACCGGAAGCGCCTGGGGCAGCCGGTCGAGTCCGAGGCTTGGGGCTTCGCCGATGACAGCGTCCAGCTCTTGTCGGTGGAGACATACACAGAGCACGTGCTCCCGTACCACAAGCGGCTGATGGACCACTTTGGCGCGAAGGGACCGAACTTCATCCATCTCTGCGGCAACGCCACGCATCTCTTCCCCACGATTCGCGACGCCCTGAACGTCCAGTTCTTCGACACAGGCTTCCCGGTGGACCACGGCGCTCTTCGGAAGGCCCTTGGGCCCGAAGTGGAGATCTACGGCGGGCCGCGCGTCGAGTTGCTCCGGTCGGGCGGCGAGAGCGCGGTGCGCGCGGAGGTCAAGCGCATCCTCGGGTCCGGGGTGATGGAGGGCGGCCGCTTCGTGCTTCGCGAAGGGAACAACGTCGCCCCGGGCACTCCGCCCGCGAACATCGCGGCGATGTACGAGGCCTGCAAGGAGTTCGGGCGGTACGGGGCCTAGTCGCGCCGGAACTCACATGGAAGGACGACGTGTTGAAGCACGTTCTGAGCGTCAGCCTTGGCGCCCCGAAGGGTGACTTCGACGCCGTGCACACGTTCCTGGACGAGGAGATGCGCGTCCAGCGAATCGGCACGGACGGCGACGCGCGGCGCTTTGTGGAGCTGCTTCGGGAGTATGACGGCAAGGTGGACTGCTTCGGCTTCGGCGGGGGCGACATCTGGGTCGTCGCCGGGAAGCGCCGGTACCGCTGGCGGCGCGAGTCGCGCATGGCCGCGGCCGCGGTCGAATCGCCGGTCGTCGATGGAAGCGGTCTGAAGAACACGATCGAGCGCGAGGCGATCCGGCGGCTTGCGCGGGACGGCGTCGTCGACTTCCGCTCAAAGCGCACGCTCGTCGTCTCGGCGGTGGACCGTTTCGGGATGGCCGAGGCGGTCGCCGAGCAGGGCGGAGAGTTCGTCTTCGGCGACATGGCTTACGGTCTCGGAATCCCCATGCCGATCCGGTCGCTTCGGGCTCTCTCGGTGATCGCGCGGACGTTGTTGCCCGTCATCACCTTCTTGCCGCAGTCGTGGCTCTACCCGACCGGGAAGAAGCAGGAGGAGATCGTCCCGTGCTTTCCGCGCTTCTACGAGGGCGCGGACGTGATCTGCGGGGACTTCAAGTACATCCGGAGGCACTTGATCGACGATCTCTCGGGGAAGACGATCATCACCAACACGACGATGCCGGCGGACGTCGACCTATTGCGGGAGCGCGGGCTGGATCTGCTGGTGACCACGACGATGGACATCACGCTCGCGGGGCGCTCGCCGGGCACGAATGTGCTCGAAGCCGTTCTCATCGCGCTGCTCGCGAAGCGCCCCGAGGAGACAACCCCGAAGGACTACGCGCGGATCCTCGAGCGGCTGGACTGGTCGCCGAGGATCGTACGCCTCCGGGACTCCGGCTGAAGGGGAGCGGATCGCGATGCCGGCGGGGCGCTGTCCGCGATGCGGGCTTTATCTCGACCCCCTAAGCGGCGAGTGCCCGCACTGCGCGCGCCGTTCGATTTCGCCGTTGCGGCGCGGCGTGGACCGGCGGCCGGTGGACGCGCCCGCCCCGAGAGCGTCGGCCGCCCCGAACACGCGGATGCTCCTCTGGGCGATCGCGGCCGGCGTCGCGTGCGTGTTCATCTGGGCGCAGGCCCTCCCGAGAGGCGGCGAGGACGCGGGGGCCGTTCGCGAGCCGCTCGAGGAACAGGGCGATCACCGTCGTCCGCTCGTCCTCGACGAGCGCCTGCACCATCTCGGCCAGCTCGATGTCCGCCTCGTTCCCGAGCGTGATCAGCGCGCGGATGCCGATGCC
>CAZCER010000743.1:0-2516 GCA_964497385.1 uncultured Armatimonadia bacterium
TGCGGGAGTTCACGCGGCGGCTCACCGATCCCTTCGCGCAGCTCGCCTTCGGCATGGACCACGCGGACTACCTGATGCTGCGCGCGCCCACGCCCATCCTCGTCGTCTGCGCCACGCACGACTTCTTCCGGATCGAGGCGACCTGGGAGAGCTACCACTACGCGAAGCGCCTCTACGCGCGTCTCGGCTTCGCGGAGCGGCTCGACATCATCGAGAACGACGCCCCGCACAACTTCGACAAGCCGTCGCGCGAAGCCGTCGTCCGCTGGATGGCCCGATGGCTACAGGGGCGCGATGAGCCTCTCACCGAGCCGCCCATCGCGCTCCTTACCGAGGACGAGTTCCGGTGCACCCCGGACGGCCAGGTGATGCACCTCGAGGGCGAGCGCTCCACGTACGACCTGAACGCCGATCGCGAGGCGGAGTGCGCGGCCGCGCGCGCGAAGCTATGGGCGAACGAGACGCCCGCCGCGATGCTCCAGCGAGTGCGCGCGATCGCGGGCGTCCGACGGCTGGGTGAGATCCCGAAGCCCCGCGTGGAGCTTCTCGGTGAGGACCGCGAGGACGGCCCCACCGTGCGAAAGCTCATCCTGACGCCGGAGGAAGGCGTCGTGCTCCCCGCGGTGCTGCTGCGGCCAACGGAGCCCGTCGGCAGACCCGTTCTCTGTGTGGACGAGGGCGGCAAGGCGGCCTCGCTCGCGGCCGACGGCCCTGCTCAGTTGCTTGCCGCGGAGGGCCGGGCCGTGCTCTGTGTGGACCTCCGGGGCATGGGCGAGACTCGCCAGACCGAGCAGGACAAGTTCGGCCCGAACTTCGGCGGGGACTGGCAGGACGTCTTCGCAGCTTACATACTGGGGCGGTCCTACGTCGGGATGCGCGCTGAGGACGTGCTCGTGGCCGCGCGTTGGCTCTCGTCGGAGGAGGCGGGCGGAGGACCGGTCGATCTCGACGCGACCGCCGGCGCCGGCGTCCCCGCCCTACACGCGGCGGCGCTGGAGGCCGCTCTCTTCGACTCGGTGACGCTCCGGCGGACGCTTGCGGCTTGGTCGCTTGTCATACCGGAACCGCTCGCCCGCAACCAGCTCGTGAACGCCGTGCACGGGGCGCTCGAGGTCTACGATCTCCCCGACCTCGCTCGGACGCTTGGCGGGAAGATCCGCATCGAGAGCCCCGTGGACGCCCGTGCCGAGGCCCATGTCGGACCAGTCGCCGGGACGGGAGGTGACGTGTGAGCGAACGGGACCAGACAGCCGAACGCCCGGAGGAGAGCGTTCCCGGCGGCTACCGGGCGCGAGACGTCATCACGGGTCTCTTCGTCGCCGCTCTGCTCGTCTCGAACGTCATCACGGTGAAGCCAATCTCGTTCTTCGGCTGGCCGATCGACGCCGGCACCATGCTCTTCCCCGTGACGTACATCTTCGGGGACATCCTCACCGAGGTGTACGGCTTCGCCCAGGCTCGGCGCGTGATCTGGATCGGTCTCGGCGCGAACGTCCTGCTTGCCCTCTGCTGCTCCATCGCGGTCGCGCTCCCGGCCGACCCGACCTGGCCGCTGCAGGACGCCTACCGGAGCATCCTCGGCGCGACCCCGCGCATCGTCGCCGCCAGCCTTGTGGCTTACTGGTGCGGGGAGTTCGCGAACTCGATGGTGCTCTCGAAGCTGAAGGTCGCCACCAAGGGGCGCTTCCTCTGGGTGCGCACCATCGGCAGCACCCTCGTGGGGCAGACGCTCGACTCCGGCGTGTTCGTTTTCGGGGCCTTTCTCGGCGCCGAGGGCTTCACGACGCGGCTGGTTGTCAGCATCTTCCTCGCGAACGTGGTGCTCAAGACGGCCTATGAGGCGCTCGCCACTCCACTCACCTACGCGACCGTCGGGTTCCTCAAGAAGCTGGAGGGACTCGACGCGTACGACCGCGAGATCCCGCTCACGCCGTTCCGTTGGCGCGCGTAGCGGGGGGGGATTCCCGCCCGCCCCGACGAATAGCCGCGCCATGACGCGAGACGAGCGCACGCGCGCGACGGAGACAGGCTTACGGGCGAGGGCCCTGATCCTCGCGGCTTTGCTCTCCGTGCCCACCGTCTACTGGCTCATCTACATCGAGGTCATCAAGTTCGCGGGCTATCCGACGACCACGTCGCTCTTCTACAACGTCGTCGTCGCCCTCGTGCTGGTGCGCCTCGTGACGGACGGCTTCCGATGGCTCGGGCTCGGTGACCTCCTCTCCGCGGCGGACATCCGGGCGATCTACGTCATCCTCGCCCTCGTTACGGCCGGCGCGAGCCTTGACTTCACTCAGAACCTCATGGGCATCATCGCCTACCCCCACCACTACGCCTCCCCCGACAACGACTTCGCGGCGGAGCTGCTCCCGCATCTGCCCCAGCATCTGACGATCCCCAAGGGTGACTCGAGCCGGGCCTTCTGGGAGGGCGGAAGCGCGCTCACGGGGGAGACGGCCTCCGGCTTCGTCGGGCCGCTGGCGTGGTGGGGGCTCTTCTGCATGTTCCTCTTGCTC
>CAZCER010000744.1:0-2510 GCA_964497385.1 uncultured Armatimonadia bacterium
AAGCGGGGGCCCCTGCCTTCGCCCGGTCTGCTTCTCGAGAACAGCCTTTGGAGACTCGGAGACGACGGGGCGCCGCTCTTCGACGCGTGTTGCGCGAATCCGCCCTACCTTGGCGAGCGGCGCAACAAGCGCTCTTTCGACGCGCTGGAGGCCGAGGCGCCTGAACTGCGCGAGCGGCGCGGGCCGCGACGCGACCTCTTCTACTACTTCCTGGAACTCGCCCTGGAGCGCACGAAGCCGGGCGGTCTGATCGTGTTCTTGACGACCGCCTACTGGCTGACCGCCGACGGAGCGGGCGGTCTGCGCGAGTATCTGCATTCCCGGGCCGACGTCGTGGAACTCTTCGACTTCGGCGACCAGCGCGTGTTCCCCACCGCCGGAGGCGTTCACAGCCTGATCGCGGTGCTTCGCAAGCGGGCGGAGGGCGCGGAGCCGAGCGGAGAGGAACTCGTCTGGGCTCGTTTGCGTCGGCCCGGCCCCCTTGAGGACGTGTGCCAGGCGCTCGGCGACGCTGTCGTGCAGGCGCGCGCGACGGCGAGCGCGGTGGAGAGCACGATGGTCCTGGCGGGCGTGGGAGAGGTCGCCAAGCCGCGCGGGCCCGGAGGAGCGTGGCACATCCCGGCCGGCGCTCGGCGCGAGGAGGTGCTCGCTCGGATCGCGGAGGCGGGCGTGGCGCTCGCGGACACGGCCCGGATCTCGCAGGGGCTCATCTCCGGAGCCGACCGCGTGTCGCGCGCGAACTCCGACCGTCTTGAGGGCGCCGGGCACGCGGTGGGTGAAGGCGTCTTCGTGCTGGAGCCCGCCGAGGTCGAGGCCATCGGCCTGACGCCCGAGAGCCCGGTGCTGCGCCGCTTCTACAAGAACTCGGACATCGAGCGCTACGCCGTGCCGGACGACGCGCCGGAGAAGTACGTCCTCTATCTCGACGGCTCCGCGCCGTGGGAGGAACTTCCACCCTCGGTCCGCGGCCATCTGCAGCGGTTCCGTTCGCTCCTCGGGAGCCGCCGCGAGGTTCGAAGCGGCGGGATGCCGTGGTGGCGGCTTCACTGGCCGCGAACCGAGGCTCTCTTCGTCGGGCCGAAGATCGTGTCACCCCATCGGGCGATGACCAACACCTTCGCCTTCGCCGCGAGTCCCTTCTTCGCGAGCGCGGACGTGTACTTCATCTGGGGCGCTCCCTCGCCTGAGTACTTCCGCCTGCTGACGGGCGTCCTGAACTCACCGATCCTCGACTTCTGGTTCGCGCACCGCGGGAAGCGCAAGGGCTCGCTCCGCGAGTACTACGCCACGCCGCTCGGAGCGATCCCCGTGCCCGCGCATCGGCCGGCGCCCGCCTCGGACATCCCGCGTCTCGCCGACGCCGCCCCCCTCGATGAGGCCCTCCCGGACAGGGTGGCGTGGTCGGTGGAGAGAGGCGACGTGGGCTTCGCCGACGCGGCGATCGCCCGCACGGCCTCCGAACTCATCGACCTGCGCGGCAGGCCGGCGTGCCTGGATCTCCGGCACATGGCGCGCCAGATCATCGAGGAGCGGCGGCTCGAGGGGATCCTCGGGCGGTTGACGGCCATCCGGTACGGGCTGCACGGCCGCCACGCCTGGATGCACGAACTGGTGCTCGAGGTCACCCAGTTGGGCTAGCGAATCCGGCTCGGATGGATCCCCGCGGCCTCGCTCCTTGTGTCTCGGTCGCGTGGCGCACGCCTGCGCGCGACCCCTCCATGCCCCGAACCCTGAATCGAGCCGTGCGGTGGTCGCTTGCCTTGGCGAGGACGAGCGGCGTCCCTGGCCAATAGGACGTTGGCGTCGCGAGCGACGCGAGGGGCGACCTGCCGCCGATCCCGCGCGGTGAGGTCCGCAGTTTCGGGTCAGCATGGACGGCGGAACGTGGATGTGGAGGGTCACCGTGTTTGGTTTCCTACGCAATCTCAGCATCAAGATGAAGATCGCGCTCGGCATCCTGGTGGTCGTGGTGGTTGTGGCGGGGGCTCTTGGCTTCCTCGCCAAACGCACCGCCACGAGCGCCTTGCAGGCTGCGGCGGAGCAGGATCTCAAGGACATGGCCCTGATGACCAAGTCCGTTTGCGAACAGGCGGACGCGCTCGCCGAAGCCGGAGCGCTCACCCTGGAACAGGCCCAGCAACTGGCCCACGATCAGATCATCGGCATGCCCATCGGCAAAGACGGGTACGTGTTCGTGCTCGACAGCCAGGGCGTCAATCTGGTGAGCAACGACGGCAAAGCGGATGGCAAGAACCTCTGGGACGCCAAGGACGACAACGGGGTCTACTTCCTCCAGGAGATCATCAAGAACAAGAACAACGAGGGACACGTGCAGTACTACCCCTGGAAGAACGAAGGCGAGTCGCAGGCGCGAATGAAGTTCGCCGCGGTCGCCTACTACGAGCCGTGGGACTGGGTGATCGGCGCGAGCACCTATCTTGACGAGTTCACCGCCCGCGCCAAGCCGATCAACAACATGGTCATCGGCGGGCTCGTGGTGGGCGTCATCT
>CAZCER010000745.1:0-2503 GCA_964497385.1 uncultured Armatimonadia bacterium
GGCTCTGGCGGCTCTTCAGCGCGACGCGCGCGACGCGACCGGGCGCTACCCGGAGCACTGGGACACCCGAACGGACGAGCCGCTCGCGAAGGTCCGGCTGATCGACCAGGCCAGCGCCGCGCGCGCCTTCTTGCACGCGGCCGCCGCGCTCGGTAACGTAGAGACATCGCTCGAAGGCTGAGGAGGCCGTACCGATGTGCATCTCTCCGACATTCCGAGCCCTTGCGCTCGCGCTGTCGCTCCTCTGCGCCTGCTCCGTCGCCGCGCTGGCTCAGGAAGAGCCGGCCCCCGGCGAGCCCGCCGCGAACCCGGCGCCCATGGAGGCGCCGCAGCCCGAGGCGACCCCGACCGGCCCGACGGTTGCGCCCGGCACGCTCGATCCTGTCGGAGCGGCGCCGCCGGCGGAGGACACCCCCACCTCACCGGACGCCGAGTCATCGGCCGAATCGTCGCCGGAGATGGCCTACACCGGTGTCAACCTCGTCGCTCTGTACGGCGTCTCGGCGGCTCTCGTCCTCGGGGGCGCGCTCTTGTTCGCCACGTCGCGGCGGATGCATGCCCTAGCGCGATGAGGGCCTGGCGCGTCATCGGAGCGATCGGACTCGGCCTCGCCGCCCTCGGCGTGGTCGGGTTCCTGGCCCCGGCCGCCTCAAACCTCCTCGCGGTCGCCTTCCAGTCGGATCTCCAGGCGCGCCTCGATGAGAGCGCCGCGCTCGCTCGCTGGGCGGGCATGAAGGCCGGCGTATCCGCGAAAGCCGCCGGCGTCATCACTCCTTGGACGGTCACCGAGGTTGTCCGCGCGGAGATGCGCGCCGGCAGCGGCCCGCGCGACCTCGGCTCGGGCGAGCCCGTCTTCCGCATCGAGATCTCCGCGATCGAGCTGTCGCAGGTCGTCGTCGAGGGCGTCGAGCCGGAGCACCTCGCGAAAGGTCCCGGTCACTACCCCTCGACCCCGTTCCCGGGCGAAACCGGAAACTGCTGCGTTGCCGGACACCGCGTCACCTTCGGGCATCCGTTCCGTCGCCTCGATGAACTGCAGCCGGGTGACGACATTCGTCTGAGCGTCGGGGAGGCGAGTTGGGTTTATCTCGTCGACAGCGTGACGGCGACGGACACGGCCGACCGCGGCCCCCTTCGGCCCGTCGAGGACGAGGCGGTCCTGACGCTCACAACCTGCCACCCGCCGCACTCAAGCACCCAGCGGCTGGCGGTCCGCGCTTCGCTCGTCGGAACCGAGCGCCCGACCCTCTGAAAGCACAGGACCGCGCGACCGATTCGTCGAATCCCACCGCCATCACGAGAGAAGGCGCCGCCGATGGCAACTTGCATGGGACTGATTGCGACACTGGTGATGGCGGCCCCCACTCCGCCTCCCCTGGGAGAGCGCCCGGCCGGACACCGCATCGAACTCACGCACGGCGAGCTGTTCGCGCCGGCCGGGTTCCGCCCTGATGCAGGCAAGATCCACCTGGTGCTTCATCTTCATGTCTCGGTGGGGTACGCGGAGCGGAACCTGGTCCTCTCGGACGAAGACGCCGTGCTCGTGACCGTCGTGTTGCCGGGCCTCTCGGACATTTACTCCGACCTCTTCCGCGATCCCGAGGCCCTGCGAACGATCCTCCGTGAGGTCCCCGAGAAGCTCGCGGAGTTGAGCGTAGCCGACCATCCGGTCATCGGCCAGTTCACGATCACCTCGTTCAGCGCGGGCTTCGGCGGCGTCCGGGAGATCCTGCAGGACCCCGAGCTGTACGACCGCGTCGACGCGCTCATCATGGCCGACTCGATCCACGCCCGCCTCGCCGCCGGCGACGGCCCGCGCGCCGCCGAGCCCGCAGATCTCGGGATGTTTCGGCAGTTCGCCGAGGACGCCGCGGCCGGACGCAAGCGGATGCTCATCACGCACTCGGAGATCGAGCCCGAGACCTATGCCTCCACCACCGAGACCACGCGCTACCTCCTGGAGCGCGTGGGCGCCACGCCTCAGCCCGTCGACGAGACCTGGGTGGACGCCTGGCACTGCACCTCGCGCTGCCAGGTCGGGGGCCTTTGTGTCTATGGCTTCACGGGCACGACCGGCGTCGAGCACATGCAGCACCTATGGCACACCTGGGCCCTCATGCGACAAGTGGACGCGGGCGGTGCGCTCGGGCCGGATGAGTTCGAGGTCGTGAGCTGGGCCGACGCGAACGGGTTCGCGCCGCTTCTCCACGGCCTCCGTCCCGTCGCCCTGTACCGCTCCTCCGACGAAGGGCCCGGTCGGCCGCTCTCCGAGTGTGACCTGATCGCCTCCGCGGACCCGCACCTCACGATCGGGCTGCTGCGCGACGCGGGAGACCGCGCGTGCCTGCTGGTCAGCGCGGCGGGCCACGAGGAAGGCGCGTACGAGATCACCCTCAAGCGCCCCTCGGCGGTCGTGTGGCGTTACCAGCCCGACGGCCCGAACTGGAAGCCTCTCGCGGTAAGGCAGGAAGGCGATCTTGCCCGAGCGCCCGTGCCGCTCGAG
>CAZCER010000746.1:0-1562 GCA_964497385.1 uncultured Armatimonadia bacterium
CGCGAGCCAGATGATCATCCCGCTCCCCGCGCCCCAGAGGCCCATGATGATCATGGAGGTCTTGGAGCCGAACAGGAGCGACGGGTCCGCAAGCCACTTGGGGCTCCAGTGTTTGCCGAACATCCCGAGGACGGGGTTCACCGTCATGTCGATCAGCGCGTTCAGGAGGCCGTTCGTGGGGTTGAACATCCAGATCCAGAGAATCGCCGCGGCGACGCTTGGCACGATCGCGGGCAGATAGTAGATCGTCCGGTACGCGGACATGCCTCCGACCTTGGCGTTCAGGAGCAGCGCGATCGCGAGCCCCACAGCCATCCCGAGCGGGACGCCGAGCATCATGAAGACGGTGTTCCCGAAGGACTTCCAAAAGGTCGGCTCTCCGCCCGAGAGCATCGTCGCGTAGTTCTCGATCCCGATCCAGCGCGCCTCGTGGAGCACGTCGTAGCGGCAGAAGCTGAAGATGATGGAGACGACGATCGGACCCGCGACGAACACGAGGAAGCCGACGAGCCACGGCGCGGTGAAACCGTAGCCGGCGATGGTCTCGCGCGAGACGCCCTGACTCGGACGCCACCCCGACCGGTACGCCACCGCCCCGAGCGACACGCAGAGGCAGGCGACGGTCCCTATGAGCGGGATCCACCAGTTCACCGGAGTCCCCTCGGCGCCCCCGTAGAGGCGGTCGAGTTGCACCTGCACCGCGGCGGAACCGGTGTCGAGGGCCTCCTGAGGCGTCATCTTGTGCCGGGTGGCCTGGTCCCACGCGCGGACGTGCTCGTCCCAGAGAAGCTGCCCCACCGCGCAGACGGGCCGGAACTTCGAGACCTCCATCAGGTCCATGAACATCCGGTAATCCTCCGCAAGGTGCGGCGGCAGGTCCGGCTCATTCTCCACGTAGGTCTCGAAGAGCGTCTGGTTGATGTCACGCCGGGAGGTCATGGCCGGCACGTAGGGCTTGCCGCGCGACATGTAGTACCGCGAGAGCACCTCAGCCTCGAGGAGCCTTGCCTCACGACTCGTCATCCACTCGATGAACTGGAAGCTCAGGTCGGGGTCTTTCGCGCCTGTTGGGATGGCCCAAGCGAACCCGCCGGACCACGTGATCGGATCCTCGCCCTCCGGCGCGGGCGCGGGCGCGACCCCGTAGTTCAGGTTCGGGGCGAACTCGGCGATGTTCCCGAGCACCCAGTTGCCGTCGGTCTTCATCGCGACCTTGCCGACGTAGAACGGGTCGCGCTCGTTGCCTTCGAAAGACTGGGAGAACGCGTCCACCTGGAGCGCGCCGGGGTGCGAGGCGTCGCCCTTCCCGATCGCGTCGTAGATGTCGACCATGAACTCGAGCGCCCCGACGATCTTCGGGTCGTTCAGGGTGCACGTGCGGGAGTCCGGGCTCATGAACTCCCCGCCGTTCTGCCATCCGTAGAGGTACAGCCACGAGTTTCCATAGTTGGGGATGAAGCCCGCCCGCGTCAGGTTGCCGTATTCGTCGTACTCCGAGAGCCGCACGGCGTAGTCTTTGAGTTCGTCCCACGTGCGCGGCGGCTTAGCCTCGCCGTTCTCGT
>CAZCER010000746.1:1572-2495 GCA_964497385.1 uncultured Armatimonadia bacterium
CCACCAGGCCCTCTCGGCTGAGAATGTCCTTGTTGTAGTAGAGGGCGCGGTCGTCCGTGGAAATCGGGACGGCGTAGAGCTTCCCGTCGTAACTCGCTTCGGCCCAGCAGGCCTCGTAGAAGTCCTTCTCGCGGATCTCCGAGGACCGCGCGACGAAGTCATCGAGAGGGATGAAGGCGTCACGCGCCGCCCACTGGCCAACGGCGAACCGATCCTGGTAAACGACGTCCGGGACGCGTCCGCCCGCGATCGCGCACATGAGGCGTTGCGGGTCCATGGTGTTGATGATGATCGAGGCCGTGTCCTTCACGCCGGTGCGGCGCTCGAACTCGTGCATCATCGCCTTGTAGCCCGGATCGAGGCCGGACACCCAGACGACGAGTTCGCGCCGCTCGGGCTCGGAGCCCGCGAAGACGGCCGGCGCCGAGGCGACAAGCAGCAGGCAGGCGAGGAGCCGACAGAGATGCTGGATGGGTGTGTGTGTACGCATACGGAGGTGAGTATTCCGCGCCTCGGCCCGAGGGCCTGCAGGAGGGGGCGCCGTGTAGGGCGCGACCGGCAGGTCGCCCTTCCCGGGTGGTCGGACCGTCCCGGCGCGAACGGACACGCTCACACCCGAGGGCGGGTGTGCCACATGAGACAGCGCCCGAGCCGATGCGGCTCGGGCGCTCTGTTGTTCGTGGGGACGCTGACTTGCCGCGCCCTGGCCTCCGTGCCTGCCCAGATGGGCCTACCGCCTCCGCCGCAGGAGCACCGCTCCCACGCCTGCGGCGAGGAGGAGGGCTGCGCCAGCGGCCCACGGCCACGCATTGCGGGCCAGGTGCCGGGCCAGGACACGACGGGCGAGAGCCGAGCGACCGGGCTCTCTGGGCTCGTCCGGGCCGTCCTTCGGGAGAGCCACCATGAGGACCTCGCCGCTGATG
>CAZCER010000747.1:0-2474 GCA_964497385.1 uncultured Armatimonadia bacterium
GGCGCCAGCCCTGCACTGGCCGGATGGCGCGGGGCTCGCCGCGCCCGAGGGCCTGCTCCTCGGCCGCGAGGAGGACTTGCTGTTCAGCGAGACTTTCGACGCGGCCCTCGAGGGCTGGGAATGGGACTGCGCCGAGGCCATCCGTCGCCCGCCTCTGAACCTGCTCGAGGGCGCGGTGTGGTTCTCCGCCGGGACGCTGCGGCTCTTCGCCGACCCCGCCGGGGCGCCGATCCTGACTCACGACGGCCTGCCCGCGCAGGTGGACGTGGTTCTCGAGGTGCTCGGGAAGCCGGAGGCGACCGCGAACGGCGCCGGACTCGACTCGGTCTACGTCGTGCTCTACGACGAGCCCGGCCGAGCGCTTGCGGCCGCGCGGCGCACGGACAGCCATGGCGAAGCCACGGCCGGCGCCCGCGTGCGCAACCGCGGACTCGACGATGAGCGGTTCGTCGGCGTGGGGCCGGCTCGGACGCTCCTGCGTCTGTGGTCGAACGGCAAGTCGGCGGCGGCCTTCGTGAGCACCGACGGCGAGCGATGGGTAAGCCTGCAGCCGGGGCAACGCCCCTCGCCCATCCGGTTCCTCGCTCCGAAGCTGGGGCTGTGCATGACCGGCGGCACGAGGGCCTTCTCGATGGGGGTCTCCCGCCTGGCCGCCTACCGCGCGAAGCCTCTGGGCGCGATCCCGAGGGTGCACGCTCTGAACTCCCGCACGCGGGTCAAAGGCGGCCGAGCCCTCACCTTCACCGTGCTCGATGAGGACGGCAAAGGCGCGATCGAGACCGTGGAGGCGCGCCTACTGCCGCCGGACGGCGCGGGGTCCGTTGCTGCCTCGCTGGATCTGACATTCCGCCGAGACCCCGAGACGGGGGCTCTGGCGCTTGAGGATCCCGCCGCCGCGATCGCCGCCGGAGTGCGCGAGGCGCGGGTGGAGGAGAAGGGCGGGCGCGTGACGCTCCGGCTGGACCTCGCCGACGGCCTACTCGCCACGAACCCCGTTCTCGTCGTCCGCGCTCTCGATTCGACCGGTCTTGACACCGGCTGGTGGGAGCCCGTCATCGGCGGCGCCACGCCCCGGTAGGGCGGCGGCGTGGTCCGCGGCCTCCCCCGCGGGCCCAAGGGCTTCGAGCCGCTCCTTCGCCCAGTCGAGCCACGGACTCATCGGATGCTCGACCCGAAGGCGATCATAGGCCCACGCCGCCCGTCGCGCATCGGACGCGTCACGCGCGAGCCCGATCACGCGCACGAGGGCTTGTTCGGTCAGACGCGCGGGCGCCCCCTCGGCCACCGCGAGGCTCTGATAGACGTAGAGGGCGGCGCGGTCGCGTCCGCGTTTCTCATAGGCCGCGCCCACGGCCGCGGAGACCTCGGGGCTGATCTCGCCAAAGCCGTGCCCGCCTTCGCAGTAGGCGTCATAGGCCGCGCAGACTCGCGCGAGTTCCCCATCGAGCACGAACTCACGGATCGCCGCCTCGTACTGCTTGGCGGCCTCGGGCAAGGTGCGGCTCTCGGCGTCGAGGAGCGTCGCGAGCCGCAACCGCGCCTCCGGATCGTGCCGCGTCCCCTCAACGAGACGCCTCAGGTCGCGCAGGCGCTCGCGCCGCTCTTCGGCCGAACGGACCGGACGCTCGACCAGGTACTCCCTCCTCGCATGGCGCACGACCCCCGTGAGGCACCCCACAAGCGCGCCGCCCATGAAGCCCCCGATATGCGCCCAGTGGGCCACTCCCGCGGCGCTGCGATTCACGAAGGTCTCGAGCAGGCCCGGTCGGATGTCCGCGAGCCCGATGTAGAGCGCCAGCAGCACCGCGGCCGGGAGGCGGACGCCGGGGATGAACAGGAACAGGGACGTGACCGGAGTCGAGTAGAAGCGGACGGCGAACATCCCGAGCACGGCCATCACGGCGCCCGAAGCGCCCACCGTGGGCAGCGACTGATTCACATGCGCGAGGCTGAGCATGCCCCAGAGAGCCAGGTTGGCGAAGACCCCGCCGGCGAGGTAGTAGACCGCGTACCACACATGCCCCAACGCGTCCTCCACCTGCGGGCCGAACACCAGCAGGGCCCACATGTTGGTCAGGATGTGGAGCGGCAGGACGCCCCCCAGCGGATCGTGGATCCACATCATCGTGAAGAGCGTGTGAAGCCTGCCCGGCGCGTCGCCGCGGAAGCCCCACTCATCCGCGAACTCCTTGAACCAGAGCAGGTCTCCCCGAGCGTTCGCCTGCTGCATCGCGGCCGTCACGCACAAATGCACGAGCGCGTTCAGAGCGATGATCCCACAGGTCACCCAGGGGAATCGCCGCGCGCGCCGGACTGTGCCGTAGGGGATGAGCAAATCGGGCCGCGCCCCTCACCGAGAGCGGTGTCCTGCCTGCCTTCATTCTACCGGGTCCGCGCTCGCCTCACCGAGGAAGAGGTCCGGCTGGTCGGGCGTGCGCGGCGGCGCGAGGCCGAAGTGCTCGTAGGCGCGGGAG
>CAZCER010000748.1:0-2468 GCA_964497385.1 uncultured Armatimonadia bacterium
GGCCGATGGTGTTAGTGCTGAACGACACGTGGCATGAGAACGGACATCTCATCGCGATGGAGTGCGAGAGCGACTTCGCGCGGGGCGAGGAGTGGTGGCTCCGGACGAGCCTCTTCCACTGGGACCACATGCGCGATGACCACGTCTACGAAGCGGTTGCCTATTCGCCCATCCACGTCTCGGACGGGGGCATGGGCGTCGCCCAGCGGACCACCGACCCCGACCACGTCTTCGGCGCGCGCCACTACAACACGGTCATCACGGACGACATGTCCCCCGACGCGATCCGGATGCCCGAGGTGCGCGTGGACTGGGAGGCGACGGCGAGGCGCAACGAGGCTCTTGTGGACCTCTACGACGGCATTCTCCGTGTGGAGAAGCGCGGTCTCGCCTTCCACTGGTTCGCGATCATGGACGACTTCATCACCTGGCGCGGGATCGAGAAGACCTTCGTGGACATGGTCGACCGGCCGGAGTGGGTCCATGCCTGGCTCGACCGCATGACGGAGTGGCACCTGAGCCGCCTCGACCAGTTCGAGGCCCTCGGCGCGCTCACGCTGAACAACGGAGCGAACGGCGTCGGCCCCGGGGGACTCGGGTTCACGGACGAACTCCCGCAGCCGCACCTCGACGGAGGAACGGTGCGGACTCGCGATCAGTGGGGCCACGCGACGACGCAGATCTTCAGCGAGGTCTCGCCCGAGATGCACGAGGAATTCGCGCTCCGGTACGAGCGCCGTTTCCTGGACCGCTTCGGCCTGAACGGCTACGGGTGCTGTGAGCCGCTCGATGGCAAGGTCGACCTGTGCCTGACCATCCCGCGTCTCCGTCGCCTGAGCATGAGCCCCTGGGTCGACGTGGCGCGCGGAGCGGAGGCGCTCGGCAAGGCCGCGATCTTCAGCTACAAGCCCAACCCCGCGATCATCGGCATGGAGAAGTGGGATGAGGACTACGCCCGCGCACAGCTCCGCGACGCTCTCGAGAAGACGCGAGGATGCGCGGTCGAGGTCCTGATGAAGGACCTGCACACAACGCGCGGTGAGCCCTGGCGCATGGACGCCTGGGTGAAGATGGCGATGGAACTCGCGGAGGAGTTCGCGTACTGATCGGTCCTGACGGAGGCCACCCATGAGACTTCGCTCGCACTGGATTCTGGCTCTGACGCTTGGCGCTGTCGGCTCGTCCGCCTGCGCGCAGCAGGCCGCGGACTTCTACGTCTCGCCAGCAGGCAACGATGCCTGGTCCGGGACGGCGCCCGCACCGAACGCGGCTGGGGGGGATGGACCGTTCGCGACGGTCACGAGAGCCCAGGAGGCGGTGCGCGCGCTGAAGGCCGCGGAGCCGGACCGCGCGGACCCGATCGTGGTCCAGGTGCGCGAGGGCACCCACTACCTGGAGGCTCCGCTTCGCTTCGGCCCGGACGACTCCGGCCGTGAGGGTGCGCCGGTGGTCTGGACGGCGTACCCCGGCGAGAAGCCCCGCCTCAGCGGCGGACGGCTGCTAACAGGCTGGACGGTCGGCGCCGACGGGCGTTGGCGGACACTGGTTCCTGAGGGCTGGAGCTTCATCCAGCTCTTCGTGAACGGCGAGCGCAGGCTTCGTCCGCGGCTCCCGCGCGAGGGCTACTACTACATCGAGCGCGAGGTGGCCTCGACGCCGGGGATGGAGAGCCGAGGCTTCGACCGCTTCGGCTACGTGCGCGGGGACATCGACCCGAACTGGCACAACCTCCAGGATGTCGAGATCCTCCCCTTCCATCAATGGACGATGTCCCGGATGCGAATCGGAGGCGTCGACCCCGACCAGCGGATCGTGACCCTCTCCGGGCCGACCTGCAGCAACTCCTACTGGGCCGGCCTCCAGCAAGGCCACCGGTACCTGATCGAGAACGTCGCGGAGGCGCTCGAGGAGCCGGGCGAGTGGTACCTCGACTCCGCCTCTCGCGAACTCACCTACATCCCCATGCCGGGCGAGACGCCGGAGACGACCGAGGTCATCGCCCCCTATCTGGAGCGCCTGGTCGTCCTGGGCGGCGAGCCGGACCTGGGGCTCTACACCGAGCACCTGCGGTTCGAGGGCCTCGCGTTCGCGCACACCAACTGGGCCACTCCCGCGGAGGGCTTCAGCTTCCCGCAGGCGGAGGCATCGATGCCCGCGGCAATCGCAGGGACGGGAGTGCGCGACTGCGTCTGGGACGGCTGCACGGTCACGCAGGTGGCGGGGTATGCGATCGAACTCGGGCGCGCCTGCAAGCGGAACCGCATCGCGAACTGCGTGCTCTACGACCTTGGCGCGGGAGGCGTGCGGCTCGGTGAAACGGGGCGCTTCGAGAGCGAGGAGGACGTTCCGAGCCACCAGGTCGTCGAGAACTGCCTCATCGCGCGCGGCGGGCGCACCCATCCGGCGGGGATCGGCGTCTGGATCGGCCAGTCTCCGTTCAACCGGATCGAGCACAACACCATCGCGGA
>CAZCER010000749.1:0-2467 GCA_964497385.1 uncultured Armatimonadia bacterium
ACGGAGGAGCGAGCGATGCGGTCGCGGGGCGACGCGCCTCGCAGCGCGGCTCGCGGCGCGAGCGGGCGGGAGTCGTGCTCCGACGCCCTTGCCGTTGAGTGGCGCTAGCCCGTTCGCGCTCTAGGAGCGCTCGCTGGCGTCCTCGAGTCCGACGATGATGTCCATCGCGCCGTAAGCCGTGTCGACCGGGATGCAGAGCGTGCGCTCGACGGTCGTCACGCGGACCTCGCGGCCCTCGAGCACCGTTGGAGGCGAGATGTCGCACTCGAAGCCGCCTTCGGCCAGAAGCGTCGCGGCGTTGCCGGTGATCATGTTCGACAGCTCCGCGATCGCCGACCGAGCCAGCTCGTCAAACTCGGCCATCTCCTGGCCGCCCATCATAGCCCCGGCGATGCCCAACGCGGTCGGAGTGTCCATCGAGTAGAACACGGTTCCCTCGACCTGGCCGACGACGCCCGCGGACACCGTGACGGCTGACGTCAGGAAGGCCTTGCCCTTCAACGACAGCTCTCCACGGCCCACCTGTGTGTTGGCCGCTTGCTGCAGCACCGTGAACGCGGCCTGAACGAAAGGATTGATGAACTCGACCTTCAAGAGCGACAGACCGCCTTTCGCAACGCCGATCGCGCCTACCTCGCCGTTCGTGCGAGCGCAGTTTACCACACCGTCCAGCGGTTCGGACCTTGCCATTGGCGCCGTCTCCGGCTAGAACGCAGCGTCCGAATCTAGTGCATCTCTTGTCCGCCCGTGACGTTCAGCGCCTGGCCCGTCATGTACGAGGAGGCCTCGGAAGCCAGGAACACGACCACGTTCGCCACGTCTTCATAGCTGCATCCTCGGCCCATGGGAACCTGGCTCTCGTACTTCGCGCGGACCTCCTCGGGCGTGATCCCGAGCCGCTCCGCGTACTGGCTGTAGAGGCTGTCCACCCACAGGGGCGAATCGAGCAGGTTCCCGGGACAGACCGCGTTCACCCGGATGCCCAGGGGCGCCAGCTCCAACGCGAGGCTCTGGGTCAGCCCGACGCCCCCGAACTTCGAGGCGGCGTAGGCGCAGTTGCGGAAGCTGCCCTTCTTGCCGGATTTGCTGTTGATCTGGATGATCGCGCCGCTCTGGCGCGGCATCATCACCCGCGCCGCGTGCTTCGCGCACAGGAAGTAGCCCACGAGGTTGATGTCGATGGTCGCCTGGAAGTCCGTGAGCGGGAACGTGTCGATCGGGCCCGCGCGGAGGATGCCCGCATTGGCCACCAGGAGGTCGAGCGCTCCGAACTCCTCCACCGTCCGATCCACCGCCGCCGCCACTTGCTCTTCGTTGCGAACGTCGACGGCCAGCGCGATCGTCCTTCTGCCCGTGTCCTCCGCGATCCGCGCGGCGGCTTCGGCCGCCGCGTCGGCCTGTACGTCGCAGAGCGCCACGTCCGCGCCCTCGCGCGCGAGTCGCTCCGAAATGGCGGCGCCAAGCCCCTGGGCGGCGCCCGTCACCATCGCGCGTCGCCCCGAAAGCAACGCCGACGCGTCGTTACCCATTGCCGTTCGCTCCTGTCAGCAACTCGCGCTCCGACTCCACCGTCCACTGGCCAATGGGACCGAGCTTCTCGCCGACGGCCGGGAGGCGCCCGGGGAGGTCGGTCAACGCGGTGAGCGGGAGCGAGAGGTTTGGATAGCACACGATCTTGCCCGGGAAGCGCCCCTCTTGCGTGGCGATGATGGCCTCGCGGAACGCCTCGATCCCGCCGATGGCGGCGACGGACATGTTCGTGTCGAGTTCACCGGCTTCGGCCGCCTCGAGCACCTCGCGGAGGTCGCTCATCGCGGAGCCGCTCGTGCCGATCACCCGGGCGCCGCCATGCGCGCAGGCCGCGAGATTCAGAGTGAGGGTCGTGCCCTTGGGAAGGCCGGCGAAGACGTTCATGACGCCGTCCGGACCGACGAAGGGCCACGCCTCCTCGACCACGCGCGCCAGAGGGGCCATCACGACGACGTCGTCGAAGCCGTTGGGAGCCACCTCGCCGAGCGCTCCCGCCAGGCCCCGCGCGTCCTTCATCGGGTTGAAGAGGAGGAGGCGCACGCCGTTCGCGTCGGCCTTCGACTGCAGCCGCGACCTCAAGTGCTCGAGGCGCGCGTCGTCCACATCCGTTCCGACCACGAGTTTCGGGCCGTTCGGCCGCTCCACCGCAAGCTGGACATGCATCTGGCCCATGGGTCCGGCCGCGCCGACGAACCACGCCGACCCCTCCGGCCTAAGCTTGAAGCCGCGACGGGACGCGTACGCGGAGCCGATGCTCCCGTCGGTCGAGCCCACGTGCATCAGGGCGTCGTAGTGGACGCGGCCGATGTCGACGAGCGTCGCGAGCGACTTGGGCGGGTCCACGAGCGCCAGGGTCCCCCCGCGCGCGAGGGCGGCGGAGGCGGCCTCAGCGTCGGCTGACGCGCACGGGCCGATGAGCGCGATGTCCGAGAAGCCC
>CAZCER010000750.1:0-2457 GCA_964497385.1 uncultured Armatimonadia bacterium
CTGCGGCTCGTGGTGCTGCTCGACCAAGGCTCGGACCTCATCTCCCTCGAGTACAAGCCGCGCGGGATCGACGTCCTCTGGAAGAACCCCAACGGCGGCGTTCTGCCGGCCTCGCACCACATCGCCTCCCGCGCCCTGCCCGAGGGCAGCTTCGCGGACTTCCACGAAGGCGGCTGGCAGGAGTGCTTCCCGAACGGCGGGCGCGTCTGCAGCTACCGAGGCGCGGAGTTCGGTCTCCACGGGGAGGTCTACGGCCTGCCGTGGGACTGCGCGATCCTCGAGGACGCCGCCGATCGCGCAACGGTCCGTCTCGCGACCCGGACGCGGCGGACGCCCTTTCTGGTCGAGAAGACGCTCCGCCTGGAGGCCGGGCGCGCCGCCCTGGAAATCGAAGAGACCGTCACGAACGAGGGCATGAGCGCCATGCCCTTCATGTGGGGCCACCACCCGGCGTTCGGCGCGCCGTTTCTCTCCGGCGACTGCGTCATCACCACCGGCGCGAGGACGGCTCGCCTGCACAACGGAAACGACCCGCTGAGCCGCTTCTCGGCCCCGCTGGAGGGGCCTCTGCCCCTGCTCAGAGGGCGGGACGGCGCGGAGGTGAACATCCTGCGTGCGCCGGCGGAGGGTGAGGTCGTAAGCGACATGTTCTACCTCACCGACCTCGAGGACGGCTTCTACGCCATGACGAACCCCTCCCTCGCGATGGGCTTCGCGTTCGAATTCGACCCCAAGGTCTTCTCCTGCATCTGGTACTGGATAGCCTGCGGCGCCCCGGCGGGCGCGCCGTTCTGGGGCCGTCCGTACACGCTCGCGCTCGAGCCCTTCACGTCGTGGCCCGCGATCCTTGAGAACGCCATGGCGAACAACACGCACCGCGAACTCGGGCCGGGCGAGAGCCTCACCACGACGCTGCGCGCCGGCTTTTTCGCGGGCTCCGAGGCCCCGTCCGCGTCCGCGGAGATCGACTACGCGACGGGGGCGCCGGCGTGACGGTCAGCACCCGGAGCGTCCTCGGCGTCGCGGCCGTTCTCGCGATCCTCGCGTTGACCGGCGGCGCCCTGGCGATCTACGCGGCGCGGGCTCGGAGCGCCGCGTCAAGCGCCCCCGCGGGTCCATCGCCGCTCGCCGAGCTGGACGGCGCCGTGCGTCGCCCTGCCGAGGACGACTTTCCGGTCCTCGTCGAAGGCCAGCGCCTTCTCGGAGCCTACGCGCCCGGTTCGGGCGTTGCCTTCGCCGTCTTGTCGCACCTTCGATCCCAACGCTTCGGCGGCGTCGTCCCGGCGCCGCCCGGCGAGGACATCCTCGCCTTGCGGCTGGGAGCGGCCACGGACTCCGAGGTCCCCGTCGACCCGAACCACTTCACTTTCTCGCTCACCGACGTCGACGGACGCCGCTACGAGCCGGTGACCATCGTGAACTCGGGACGCCTGTTGCCAGGACCCGAACTGAACGTGGTCGACGTGTATTTCAGCGTGCCCGTCACGAACCGACCGAGATCGGTGACCATCACGGCGAACGAGCGGAGCCTGATCCTGCCGGCCTGCCCGGTTCCGTCGGCCACGCAGCCCATCGAGGATCCCGAGAGTCAGGAGAGCGCCGCATGAGCGACATCTTCCCCGTCCTAAGCATCGAAGCGAACACCATCGCCGAAGGGTGGGAGAAAGCCGTCGTCGAGACCTGGCGACGCGGCGCGGAGATCGCGACGCAGTACGATCAGCCGGGCGACCCTCCCAGCCGCGACGTCTTCCTCGTGCTGCGTGTGGCCGACCCGCTGGCCGAGCCCCGCATCCACATGGCGTTCCCCGGCGGGATCGAGGATCTCGAGGTCTACCGCCAGGAGGTTCTCGACGGCGTGCATGACCACTGGGTCGATCCCGAAGCCGGCAAGTGGGAGTACACCTACCACGAGCGCTTCGCGGCCTACACGGTTCCCGGCGGCCCGACCGTGAACCAGCTTGACGCGGTGGTCGAGGCGCTGGCCGAGGCGCCCCACACCCGCCGCGCCCAGGTCGTTACGTGGAAGGCGTGGATGGACATGGGCATCGTCGACCCACCGTGCCTTCAACGGCTCTGGTTCCGCATCTTCGACGATCGGCTGGTTCTCTCCGCGAGCATGCGGTCGAACGACGCTTTCAAGGCCGCCTTCATGAACATGTACGCCTTCACCGACCTCCAGCGCGAGATCGCCCAACGCGTGAGCGCTCGCCTCGGCCGCCCGATCTCCGTCGGCCCGTATGTGCACACCGCCGACTCCTTTCACATCTACGGGTCCTACTTCGAGGAGTTCCGCGGGTTTCTCGAGAGCCTCGAGAAGCGCGCATTCGAAGAGCGGACCTTCCGCACCGAAGACGTGCGGCCGATCATCGAGGAGGCTCGCGAGAAGCTGGCCCGATCCCTCGAAGAGGAGCGCCGCACGGGCCGGAAAGGGCTGTGACGCCGTTCGGCGGGGCGCGC
>CAZCER010000751.1:0-2452 GCA_964497385.1 uncultured Armatimonadia bacterium
TGCCGGGCCGCGCATCGCCGCGATCGGGCCGAAGACCGCCGAGGCCGCCGAGAGCGCCGGTCTGCGCGTCGATCTCCAGCCGGGCCGCTATGTGGCGGAGGACCTCGCCGAGGCCCTCGGGGAGGATGGGGTCGCCGGACGGCGCATCCTGCTGGTCCGGGCCCTCGAAGGGCGGGACGTTCTACCCGACCGCTTGCGTGAACGGGGCGCGGAGGTCACGCTCGCTCCGGTGTATCGTACACTGCCGGTCCAGGACGTCGATCCCGAAGCCTTGACGCTCCTCCAAGACGGCGGGGTCGACATCCTGACCTTCGCGAGTTCCTCGGCGGTCTCGAACTTCGTCGGGGCTCTCGGCGCGGAGAGAGCGCGCGCCGCGGCCGCCCGGGCGCTCGTCGCGTGCATGGGGCCGATCACCGCGCGCACGGCCGAGGAGCATGGCTTCGCGGTGGGCGTCATGCCCGAGGAGCACACGATCGAAGCACTGGTGGCCGCGATCCTCGGCCACTACTCGGAATAGGAGCGTCACCCATGGTTCGCTGCTCCGCCCTGCTCTGCGGGACGGCAACGGTTTCGGAAGCTCTGCGGCATGGTCGCGACAGCCGGAAGCTTCCTCCGCACATGCTGCAGTTCTCCTCCGACCTGCGCCCGATCGTGGTCTGGAACACCACGAACCGCTGCAACCTGAGGTGCGAGCACTGCTACATCCGCGCCGAGGACAAGGACTACGCGAACGAACTCACGACCGAGGAGGCCAAGGCGTTCATCACCGACGTCGCGGAGATGCAGTGCCCCGTGCTGCTCTTCTCCGGCGGCGAGCCCCTCGTGCGGCCCGATGTCTACGAACTCGCCGCCTTCGCGCGCGACAAGGGCCTCCGGCCCGTCCTATCGACGAACGGAACCCTCATCACCCCCGAGGTCGCCGCGAGGCTCATGGACGCGGGCATGCAGTACGTCGGCGTGAGCCTGGACGGCCTGCCGGAGACCCACGACCGTTTCCGCGGCCGCAAGGGCGCTTTCGACGAGGCGCTCGCGGGGATCCGGAACGCCGACGCCGCCGGTCTCAAAACCGGCGCGCGCTTCACCGCCCATGCGGGCAACGCGGCGGAACTCCCGGAACTCCTGGACCTCGTCGCCGCGCAGGGCATCCCGCGCTTCTGCCTCTACCACCTCGTCTACGCCGGCCGCGGGGCCGACATGAGCGCACGCGACACCGACCTCGAGACCAAGCGCCGCACGATCGAGACGCTGATCGCGAAGACCTTCGAGTTCCACGACGCCGGCGTGCGGATCGAACTGCTCACCGTCGACAACCACGCCGACGGCGTCTACATCCGCCAGCACATCGCCCGGACGCAGCCCGAGCGCCTCGAGGAGGTCGACAAGCTCATCACGATGCACGGCGGATGCTCGGCCGGAGTGAAGATGGCGAACGTGGATCCCTACGGGAACGTCCACCCTTGCCAGTTCTGGGGCCACGTCACCGTCGGGAACGTGCGCGAGCGCAAGTTCTCGGAGATCTGGACCTCGGACGACAACGAACTCCTCCGCAAGCTTCGGAACAAGACCGAGCACCTCAAGGGACGCTGCGGCTCGTGCTCCTACAAGGCGCTCTGCGGCGGGTGCCGCATTCGCGCCGAAGCGGTCACCGGCGACATGTGGGAAGCCGACCCGGCCTGCTACCTCACCGACGCCGAGATTGGCGCGGCGGTGGACGCGGCCCGGGCGAAGGGCGAGGAGTAGCCATGTCGCGCTACTATCCGGTCTCCCTCGACCTCCGGGGCCGCGCGTGCCTCGTGATCGGCGCGGGGCGGGTGGCGGAGCGCAAGATCCGGTCTCTCCTCGAGGCCGGCGCGCAGGTCCAGGTCGTGGCGCGCGAAGCGGTCGACGCGGTCACGCGGCTCGCCGAGAGCGGCGCGATCGCGCTGCGGATCGGCGAGGTGGAGGACCGCGACCTCGACGGCGTCTGGCTGGTGATCGCGGCGACGAACGACGAGACCCTGAACCGATGGGTCGCGCGGGAGTGCGAGCGGCGCGGCGTCTTCGCGAACGTCGTGGACGTGCCCGCCCTCTGCTCCTTCATCGTGCCCGCGCGGATCGATCGCGGACCGATCTCCGTCGCGGTCTCAAGCGGCGCCGTCGCTCCCGCCTTCGCGAAGTGGCTCCGCGACGACCTCGAGAGCGCCGTCCGCGAGGAGCACGGCGCTTTCGCCGAACTCCTCGGGGAGATGCGAGCCGAGCTGCGCGCGACCTTCCCCGAGCAGCGCGATCGCGCGGCCGCATGGCATCGGGCGCTCGAGTCGCGGGGCCTGGAACTGCTCCGGCAAGGAAGGGCGGATGACGCTCGGGCGGCGGTGCGCGCGGCGCTCGGGCTGGCGCCATAGGCTCCCACGAGGCATGGAGCGGCCGAATGGAAGGGGCCCGCTCATCCCGAGTAGGCGCGGGGTGTGCGCCG
>CAZCER010000752.1:0-2451 GCA_964497385.1 uncultured Armatimonadia bacterium
CGTTAGAATCAGGTGGGACGCGCCTGGTGACTCGAGATTCCGCAAGCGAGGTGGTGCGTGGTGCGCTCGATGCTGATCGGTCTCCCCTTGGCGGTGCTCCTCTGCTCTGTCCTGGCGCACGGCGGGGCCGCGACGGCCCAAGCGCCGGCTGATCCGTTGATCGACGTCCTGTCCGGCGTGCAGATCGGCCGGCCCGTCGCGGCCGGCCCTCTCCGCGTCTATCCTCTCCTCTTGCCGCGGGAACTCTCGGCCGACCTTGGCGTCCTGGCCATCCCGACGGCGGCGAGAGACGGCGCTCTTGAGGTCTCCGAATTGCCCGGAGGCCGCGACCAGTTTCTCCTCGCCGCCTACAACGGAGGCAACAACCCCGTTTTCGGTCAGGGAGGCGGCTACTATCAGGGCGGGGGCCAGGGCCGCGGCGGACGGGGCGGCGGCTTCATGATGGCCCCGCTCTCCCAGGCCACGCTGCCCGTCGTGTGTTACGAAGAGGGGCGCGAGACGGGGCCCTCGAGCTACTTCGATCTGACGGCCTACACGCTCGCCCCGCCTCTCCTCCGCGCTCTCTCCGTCCGCGCCGACCAGCAGCTTGTCTGGAGGGAACTCGCACGCCAGAAGAACGTGTCCGCGCGGGTGAACGCTGACAGCGTCTTGGCGTCGCTCGCCCCGGTGGCTCCCCCCTGGTTGGGCATGGCGAATGAAGACCTTCGCCTCGACGCGCGCTTCCCGAGCGGGGTCCATGGCGTGGTCGTCGCCTGCGGCGACCGCATCGTCGGGATGGACCTCTACGGCGATCCCAAGCTGTACGCCGACCTGCGCGAGGCGCTCGTGGACTCGTACGCCGCGGTTGCGGCGGATGTGGACCTGCGTCTGCCCTGCGTTGTCGAGCCGGGCGACGTCGAGCGCTTCCTGCGCGACGTCGCCGGCGCGAGACGGCAGGCGCGCGCCCAGGTGGGGATCGAGGAGGCCGTCACGCTAGGGTTCGGGAGCCACCTCGGCGAAGCGATCGCCTACGAGGGGCGCCTCGTGCACGTCGGCGCCTACGACTCGTTGCGTCCGGGAGAGTGAGAGACGCTCCGTATGCCCACACCCCCGAGGGGGCCGTTTGCGTGGACGGGTCGCCCGGTGCGAGGGCTGGGCGCGCTGCTTGTGGTGGCGCTCCTGGTTCTCTGCTGCGGCGGCCCGTCGGTTCTTGTTTCACGCTTCCTCCGGCGCTTCGGCCACGCGCAGGAGTACATGACGGGCTTCCGCGCTTCGGCCGAGCGCCCGCTCACGAACGCCGCGATGCTGGGTGACCTGCGTACCGTGGAGTCGTTGCTGGACGGCGGGGCCGACGCCGTCGAGACCGACGAGCAGGGGCGCACCCCGCTTCACTGGGCCGCGTACGCCAACCAGAAGCGCGTCGTCGAGGCGCTCCTCGCCCATGGCGCCGACCCCGATCCCGCGGACGCGAACGGTCAGACCCCGCTGCATCTCGCGGCGCTGTCGGGGCACGACGAGGTGGTCGGGATGCTGCTCGAGGCGGGGGCGGAGGCCGCTCGAGCCGACCTCCACGGCCAGACGGCGCTCGACTTGGCCCGGGCATCGGGGCAGAGGGCTGTGGCTCGGATGCTCGAGGCGAACGGGTAGCGGCCGCGGCTCGCCGACTCGTCCGCTACATGCTGACCCACGCGATGTTCATTCCGGCGGCTCCGGCGTAGTCGTCCAGGCACAGCAGCTTGCTCGTTCCCGCGACGGCTCCGTCACCCCAGTACACGAAGTCGGCAGGAACAGGAGTGGCGGCATGGCCATCCATGCCCCCGAACAGCAGGCCCAGGCCGGTTGCCCCGTCGCAGGGATCCGCCATGAGCCAGGTTCCCGCGGTGTACGCGCCGCTCGGTCCGAGGCGGACCATGCCTCCGGACCCCCACCACGGGGCAGGCGCCGCGGCCGCGAACAGCCCGACGTCACTGGCGCCGATCCCGTCCGGGTGCGCGGTCGAGTCATAGGGCTTGACGCCGCCCACCCACAGCTCGGACTCGATGACCGCGTAGACGTCGCCCGCGGGGCTGCAAGCGACGCTGGTGTAGGAATTGACCCCGGGCCCGATGCTGTACTGACCGTCCGCGCCGAGCGTCGTTCCCACAAGCCGCCACACGCACTCGCCAAACGCCATGCCTGAACTGACGAACACCGCTCCCGTGGACGAACACACCGTCAGGCGCCCCCCTCGCCTCTGCACCGCGTCGAAGAGGTGGTCCGCGCTGATGGCATCGCGCGTGTTGTCGACAAGGGTCCCATCCTCGTTGAGGGCGAAGCCGAGTACTACGCCGTCCGTTAGGAAGCGGCCGCCGTACGCCACGTACAGCATGCGCCTGGCCGGGTCTGCGACGATGTCGGTGACGTACGCGGCCCCGGTGAAGGTCTCGATCGAGCCGACGTCGAGCACCGCGATCGGGCTTCCGTCCGCGCCGT
>CAZCER010000753.1:0-2448 GCA_964497385.1 uncultured Armatimonadia bacterium
TCCGAACCGACCTTGAGGGAGGGGGAATCTCATTCCGCGCAGCTCCTCCCTGGGCCACGGACATCCTCCATCGCGCGTCAGGCACGTGGCCCTACGAGCCAAGCGCGACGGACGAGCGCGGGGTATGGACGAGCCCGACGTTCCTGGTACCCGGGGCGACGTACACGCTCCAGGAGCACACGAGCGGCCACTCACGTCTTCAGCACGACTTCGTCGCCAAGGGGGGCACGACTGTGGAACTCGGCGATCTCACCGCCGAGGGCACGGGGAACTGAACGGATAGGGCCCCGCTCTGGCCGATGAGACGGAGGGCCGGACGGGACACGTCCCATCCGGCCCTCGGGTTCCGTGATAGCGCGATCGAGGCGGGGCTACTCGGCCGGCCGCCTACCGACGTAGCCGGAGCGCGGCGGCGCTTTGGTATGGTTCTGTGCTGCCTGCAGACGCTCCCGGGCTTCGGGCTCCGCGACGCCGGTCACCGTTACCGAGCGAGGCGCCGCCGCGGCCAGTCGAAAAGCATAGCATAAGCGAGAGGCGGAGCGGCGACGGCGGGCGCTACCTCGTCTGCCTCGCTTTGATCTCGAGCAGCTTCTTCATCACATCCGCGAGCGAGTCCACGGCGCCCGCCACGCCGAACGAGTCATGCACCCGGCGGTAGAGGGCGTAGAGTTCCGCGTAGACCGCCTGGTTCTCGGGGATCGGCTCGTACTTCACGTCCTTCACGCCGGTCATCGCCGCCTGGGCCTCTTCCGCCGTCGCGTAGCCGCCCGCCTCCGGGCCCGCCGCCACGGCGCCAAAGATCGCCGCGCCGAGCGCGCAAGTCTGCGACGAGCGGCTCACACGCATCGTCCGGCCCGTCACGTCCGCGTAGATCCGCATGAGCATCGCGTTCTTCTCCGCGATCCCACCGCAGTTCACGACCTGCTCGATCTTGACCCCGTACTCCTCCATGCGGTTGAGGATCGTGAGCGCCCCGAACGCGGTCGCCTCGATCAGCGCCCGGTAAACTTCCGCCCGGTTCGTGTGAAGCGTCTGCCCCAGCAGGAGGCCCGTGAGGCGCGGATCCACCAGGATGCACCGGTTTCCGTTGTTCCAGTCGAGCGCGAGGAGGCCGGACTCACCGGGCTTGAGCGCGGCGGCCTTCGCGGTGAGTTCCTCGTGCAGGCCGCCGTCGCCCTCGCAGAGCACCTTCACGAACCAGTTGAAGATGTCGCCGACCGCGCTCTGACCGGCCTCAATGCCGTACATTCCGGGCAGGATGGACCCATCCACGATCCCGCACACGCCGGGGATGTCGCCGGGGTTCCCGCGTGAGACCGACATGTCGCATGTCGAGGTCCCGATGACCTTCACGAGCACGCCCTCGCGTACGCCGGCGCCGACCGCGCCGTGATGGGCGTCGAACGCGCCGGTGCAGAGGGGGATGCCCGCCGGAAGCCCCGTCTTCTCAGCCCACTCCGCGGAGAGCTTCCCCGCCGGATGGCTCGAGGGCCACGCCTTCTCGAACAGCCTCCCACGGAGTTCGGCGAGCGCGGGATCGAGGCTCTCGAGGAAGGCGGCCTCAGGGAGCCCCCCCCACTCCTCGCAGTACATCGCCTTGTGGCCCGCGGCGCAGACCCCACGCGAGAGGGTCTTGGGGTCGGGGTTCCCGGCGAGCACGGCGGGCACCCAGTCGGCGGCCTCGACCCAGCTCGCGGCGGCGTCGAAGACCTTGCGGTCGACCTTGAGGCAGTGCCAGACCTTCGACCAGAACCACTCCGAGCTATAGGTCCCGCCGCATTTCGCGAGGTACTGCGGGTGCGTCTCCGCAGCCTTCTCGGTGATCGCGGCCGCCTCGTCCATGCCCGTATGGTCTTTCCAGAGCCACGTCATGGCGTTCGGATTCGAGGCGAATTCGGGGAGGAAGCTCAGGGGCGTACCGGAGGAGTCCACCGGGATCGGCGAACTCCCCGTGTGGTCGACGCCGAGGCCGATCACGGCGTCCGCGGAGAACTCCGGGTGGGACTTGGCGCTTACGAGCGCGGTGTGGATCGCGTCCTGCAGTCCGATGAGGTAGTCTCTCGGGTTCTGGCGGGCGAGGTGCGGGTCTTTGGGATCGGTGACGATCCCCGCGTCCCCGCTCTCGTAGGGGTGCACGTGGGTCGCGATCTCCTCGCCGGTGGCCACATTCACAATGAGCGCGCGCACGGAGTTGGTGCCATAGTCGAGCCCAATCGAGAACCTCGCGGCGGACATGCCGACCTCCATCCCATCGGCGCCCCGTGGCGCGCGACGGCTGTCAGTGTTGTGGATTCGGGTGACGGGGTTCCGCCTTGCGAGCGGGAATCCCTGTGCACGGGCGACGGTTGACAGGGCGGGGAGGAGGTGGGAGGCTGGGGCGGGACAGGAGCCGCAGGAGGCCCGGCAGCGGGCGGGCGCGAACGTGCAGTGCATGGGAGGTCAGCAGAG
>CAZCER010000754.1:0-2445 GCA_964497385.1 uncultured Armatimonadia bacterium
GGCGCGGGCGCCGCCTGGTCGTCCGGCCGCCGCCGCTCAGCGGCGAACGGCGCGCCGCCGAAGCCCTGAGGGCCCATACGCACGGCCCCGCCGCGCGCTCGCGGCCCACCCCGGGGCTGGAGCTGATCGCCCGTCGGCGGGCCGAAGCCGGGAGCGCCGGGCCGCGTCGGCGCGCCGGCCTCGGCGAGCACCTGCGCGAGTTCCTGATGGAGCGCCTGGATCTGGTCATGGATGGCCTCGATGCGGGCGGTCGCTTCGGGGCCGAGGTCGGGCCAGCCCGCCTGGCCGTCCCATTCCGCGGGACCGCGCATGCCGTCCGCTCGCGCCGCACGCCTCGGGCCGCGGGTCAGCGGTCGCGCGTCGCGGAGCGTGAAGCGGAACCCGGGCGCGGGAGCGTTGGGGTCCGCGCTCGGAGCGGTGGGGCATCCCTCAGCCAGTTCGACCTGGCGGTCGGTGAGGAAGCTGGGGTAACCGTCCTCGTCGGCGGGTTCGCCTGCGTTTTCCGAGGTCGCCTCGACGACCTCAACTCGGGCCACACGCTCGGCGGGAGCGCCCTCCGCCGGGCCGGGAGCCTCACGCCCGCGCCACCGCGGCCCCGGGCCGGGTCCCTCGCCTCGCGGCGGGCCCTGAGCCAGGACGGCGGCTGCGGGAAGCAGCGTCAGCAGGATCGCCGCCGCCAGAAGCATTCGTCTGTTTGCCATAGAGGTTCACCTCCTGTATCGCAACGTGCGCGCACCGCCATCGCCCCTCACTACCAGGGATGACGTGAGGTGAGCCCGGATGTTCAGCGGGGGGAGCGGCCGCGTCAGTGCACGGCCACGCGCACGAGGTCGCCGTCGCCGAGCGGCTCCAGCGCGAGAAACCCGTATCCCTCGGTGGTGAGGGCGGCGTCCGCGTCGCCGTGCCAGACGAGCTGGCTCTGTCGCCACACGACGCCGTCGGAGTCATCCACCAGCAGGTCGAAGCCAATGCCCGGCGTGCCCCCATCGAGACGCATGCCCGGTATCGAGACGTGCACGCGGAGTCCGTAGCCGCCTTCGAGCGCGGCGTGTTGGGCCCGTGCGCTGAATCCGTCGGGGAGGCTTCCGGCGGCCCCGATCACCGCTTCGGGACCCCGGTCCGCCGGCGGGGAGACGAAGAGGAGTCCGCTTCGGTCGGTGAAGTAGGGGAGGGCCTGCTCGGAGAGGGGGTTCAGGTCGAAGGCGAGTTCGACGCAGTCGGAGTCCGGCAGCCATTGAGCGGGAGCGGCGCTCACCGAGTCGTCCCAGACGCGGATGCTGAAGACCAGTTCCGCGCCCGCACGGGCGACCTGGAACGCGGCCGAGCAGTCCTCGGGGCCCGACCAGGCCGCGAGTCCGCGCCGGACACGCTCGCGCCCAAGGACGCCGCCGCGACTCGGGTTGACGGAGTCCGGCGACTCGGGCCACTCGGGCGCGTCGGCGCACGCGATCACCCGTCCGGTGACCACGCGCCCCGCGGCGAAGCCCGTTGCCCCGTCTCTCGTGCGCGCGACCGCGAGGAGCGGGCCTGGAACGCCCGGCGGGGGAAGCAGCGCCTGGAACACCGCGGCCGCATCCGGCGCCGCGTCTTGCTGGCCGGAGGCGCCCTCCACCCACACCCTTGCCTCACCGCCGACATGAACGCGAAGCTCGACGGTCCCGCCTTCGGGGCGCCCCGGCGCCCCAGCCGGCTCGTCGTCGGCGACCACGGGCATCAACGTTACGCTCGGCTCGATGCTCACGGTCGGGCCCCCGCCCTCGGGCAAGGCTCGGCACAGCGCTTGGGCCATCAGGCTGTGCCCGTACCAGTTGGGGTGGCCCCAGTTCAGCATGGGGAACGGGCCGCGCACGTCGCCGGGGGCGGCGCGGAGCGCGGCGTCGAGGTCCACGACCGGGACATCGTCCGTCTTGCCGCAGTCCTCGATCGCCTGGATGTAGCGGCTCTCGTTCGCGTCTCTCCGGCCGAGTTGGAAGGGGGGAATGCAGAGAATGACCTCGGATCCTGCGGCCTGGCAGGTTGCGGTGATGTCCCGCAGGACGTCGGCGAAGTAGTCGGGGGATAGTGGGTGCTCGCCGCGCGAGTCGTTGCCGCCGAACTGCACAACGACGGTCCGTCGGAGGATGCGCCCTGTCTCCGGAGACCGAAGGACATGGCTCTCGAGATGCTCCCGGCCCCACGCCGCCGTCGCGCCCGGATCGGCAACGGTACGGTACACGACGC
Source organism: uncultured Armatimonadia bacterium (assembly GCA_964497385.1). Classification (GTDB taxonomy): domain Bacteria; phylum Armatimonadota; class Zipacnadia; order UBA1398; family UBA1398; genus CAZCER01. Next base: position 2,221 of record CAZCER010000754.1, read on the forward strand.
GCTGCACGCCGTCGAGGTGGTCCCGCCGAGGCAGGACCCGGGCGATCAGCCCCGGATACGCGTCGCGGTGGGGATCGGCGACGCCCACGCCCCAGGGGAGCGAGTCGCCGAAGAAGACGATCTCGTGGGCGATCTGGTCGGTGTAGGCGGGCTGAGCAACGGACAGAGCGAGAAGCCACAGGGGAAACATGCGAATCCCTCCTCCACGTCTGACCACGCGGACGG
>CAZCER010000755.1:0-2445 GCA_964497385.1 uncultured Armatimonadia bacterium
GAATGCTCGCCAGCTCGGCCTGGCTCATCACGACCCAGCTCCCGGACGGGGGCTGGGACTATGACGCCGACCGTGCCGGATGGGGACCATTCATAGGCTTCGACTACTGGACGCTCGCCGACGACGGACTCGTCGAACTCGGGACGATCGCCGAGAATGCGACGCGGCTGCTCAAGACGGCGCGCATGACGGGTTCGCCGGAGTGCTACGAGGCGGGCCTCAGGGCGCTCGAGGCGATGCGCCGCTTTGCCGTCCCGCGCGCGGCTCAGGTCTGGGAAGTGCCCGGACACTCACCCGACATCCTCGCCGCAGCCCAGGCCATCGAGGCCTTCGTCGAGGCCTACCGCTACGACGGTGACCCCTACTGGCTCGACCAGGCCCGGTACTGGGCGCGCACTGGCCTCCCATTCGTCTACCTGTGGGACGATCCCGATCAGCCCTTCCTGCGGCATGCCTCGATCCCCGTTTTCGGAGCCACGCTCTTCCAGGGAAGCTGGTTCGGGAGGCCCGTCCAGTGGAACGGCATCCGGTACGCGAGCGCGCTCTTCGAGTTCGCCGAGTTCGACGACTCTCGCCCCTGGGCGCGGATCGCCGAGGGGATCGTCGTCAGCGCGATGCACCAGCAGGCGACGGAGGGCGAGGACCTCGCGCTCTGGCCCGACTCGATCGGCGCGGTGAAGGGCGACAAGTCCTCCTGGGTGTTCGAGCCCGGGCAGATCCTGGACCAGGTCTACCGCCTCATGGACCAGGACCCGTACCCCCGTACCACCATCCTCGGCGAGCGCCCGGAACGCGTGCACATCACCGCGAACGGGAACGTCACCGAGGCGACGTGGGAGGGCGGCGCGGTGGCGTTCACCTTCGCCTACCCCGAGGGCCTCAGGGGCGAGGTGCTCGTCGCGAACGTGTCCCGGCCCGAGAGCGTCCTTCTCGACGGCGCGCCCCTCGCGGAAAGCCCCGACTGGCCCGGATGGACGTACGAGCCCAATCTGGGCGCGACGGTCGTGCGCCTGCCGGACTCGGGCCCGCACGCGATCCGGATCGCCGGCGTCCGGTTCAGCGCCTACTCACTCATGCCCGAGCCCGCCTCGGAGATCGCCTTCGAGTTCGACGAGAGCGCCGAGGGCTGGCTGCCCTTGAGCGCGGTCACCTCCCTCCGCCAGGAGGCTGGGGCCCTCGTCTTCGAGACCACGGGCCCGGACCCGTACGTGCACCGCGAGGCGCTCTCTCTCACCGGCGCCGCCGATGATGTGATCGTCCTTCGCTTGCGCTGCACGGGCGCGCCGGGCGGGCAGCTCTACTGGCGCACGGCGAGCGCGGGCTTCTACAGCGAGGAGCGGGTGGTGCAGATCGACTCGATCCCCGACGGGGAATGGCGCGAGTACCGCCTCGCGGTGGGGGAGCACCCCGGGTGGCGCGGCGCGCGGATCCTCTCTCTCCGCCTCGATCCAACCGGCGGCGGCCCCGGCGAGGTCGCCATCGACTGGATGAGGAGGGAGTAGGGGAGACCGGCAGGTCGCCCAGATTGAGACCGGCAGGTCGCCCAGGTTGAGACCGGCAGGTCGCCCAGGTCGAGACCGGCGAGGTCGCCCAGGTTTGGACCGGCAGGTCGCCCAGGTGGCCCCGGCGCGAAGCCCCTTGATCACCCTCTCCCCGCGCGAAGCGTTGGCGGGGAGAGGGTGAAGGGCCGCCAGCCTGCGGCGGGAGGGGAGCTACCTCACGCTAGAAGTCGTACTCGTCGATGTTCTCTTTGGTGAAGATGAGCGGCGGGCCGAGAATGACCTCATCGCCGTCCACAGTGAGCTTCCCGAGCCGGCCGGCCTCGAACTCCGTCGCGCCCGGCTTGAGCGCGCCCTCGCGGACCGCCTTCGCCATGTAGACCGCGAGGTAGCCCAGATCGACCGGGTTCCAGAGCACGACGCTCTCGATGTCCCCGTTGTGGATCCAGTCCTTCATCGGGTTGGGGGTCGCGAGACCGACGACCTTGACCTCAGCCTGCTTGCCCGCCCCGACGACCGCTTCGACCGCGGCTGGGAACGAGACCGACGTGATGCCGAAGACGCCCTTCAGTTCGGGGAAGCGCTTCATGGCGTCCTGGGTTGCTTTCATCGCGGCCGCCTGGTCCTCACCGGGGTACTCCACGGAGAGTTCCTTCATCTGCGGGTGCTTCTCCGCGATGCGCTCGCGCATGAACTCCATCCAGACGTTCTGATTCGCGGCCGTCTGGGTGCCCGAGACGATCACGAAGGGCGCGTCCTCGCCGGCCTGGCGGGCCATCTCGTCGACGAGCGCGTACCCGAGGTCCTTCGCGCTAACCTGGTTCGCGAAGAAGCTGCGGCCGGAGGTCTCCGGGTTCGCGTCGGAGTCCCAGCAGATCGTTGCGATGCCGGCGGCCTTGGCCTCGGCGAGCACCGGCGCGATCGCATCCGGGTCGTTCGCGGCCAC
>CAZCER010000756.1:0-2436 GCA_964497385.1 uncultured Armatimonadia bacterium
CCCTCCTACGCCGGGCAGATCGTGACGATGACCTACCCGTTGATCGGCAACTACGGCGCGACTCGGCGCGATTTCGAGTCGCGCCGGCTTTTCGTCGAGGGCTTCGTCGTCAAGGAACTGAGCCGCATCCACTCCAACTGGCGGGCGGAGCTGAGCCTGGAGGACCTCCTCACCGAACAGGGCGTCGTCGGCATCGAGGGCATCGACACGCGGATGCTCACCCGCCACATCCGCACGCACGGAGCCCAGCGAGGGATCGTCACGACCGAGCGGCGCCCCGAGGGAGACCTCGTGCGCCTGGCGGCGGAGTCGGACTCGATGCTCGGACGGGACCTCGTGCGCACCGTGACGCGCGACGGGATCGTCGAGTGGAAAGAGGATCCGACGCTCGAGGGCTCGGAGCAGACGAAGCTTGAACTCGACCGCCGCCGGAGCTGGCTCGAAGAGGCGCCGCGCGACCCGCTCGTCCCGCCCCCGATCGCGTGCTCGCCGGTCGAACTGCACGTCGTCGCGATCGACTGCGGGATGAAGTACAACATCGTCCGGCGTCTGTGCGGGTACGGCCTCCGCGTCACGATCGTCCCGGCGACGACCTCGGCGGACGACATCCTGCGGCTCGAGCCGAACGGTCTGTTTGTCTCGAACGGTCCCGGCGACCCCGAACCCGTCAGCTACGTTGTCGAGACGCTGAAGGCGCTGTTCTACCGGCTGCCGATCTTCGGGATCTGCCTGGGGCACCAGCTTCTTGGGCTCGCGGCGGGCGGGGTCACTTACAAGCTCAAGTTCGGTCACCGCGGGGCGAACCACCCGGTCAAGAACATCCGGACCGGCCTCGTGGAGATCACGGCGCAGAACCACGGGTTCGCCGTGGACGCCTCGACGGTGTACGACGCCGGGATGCAACTCACCCACGTGAACCTCAACGACGACACCTGCGAGGGCCTGCGGCACGAGTTTCTGCCCGTCTTCAGCGTCCAGTACCACCCGGAGGCCTCGCCGGGCCCGCACGACGCCGACTACCTCTTCCGCGACTTCGTGAGCGACATGCTCGACCGCCGGTAACCGCCCAACCCAGCCAGGAGCTACGCCATGCCCAGACGCAGTGACATCAAGAAAGTCCTCATCATCGGCTCGGGCCCGATCGTCATCGGCCAGGCCTGCGAGTTCGACTACTCCGGCGCCCAGGCGTGCAAGGCGCTGCGGGATGAGGGCTACGAGGTCGTGCTGGTGAACTCGAACCCGGCCACGATCATGACCGACCCGGAGATGGCCGACCGCACCTACATCGAGCCCATCACCGCCCGCACGATCGAGCGCATCATCGCCGCCGAGGAGCCGAACGTGCTGCTCCCGACGCTGGGCGGACAGACCGCTCTGAACGTTGCGGTCGAACTCGCGGAGTCTGGCGCTCTCGCGCGCTACAACGTGGAGATGATCGGGGCGAAGCGCAAGGCCATCAAGAAGGCCGAGGACCGCGAACTCTTCAAGGACGCGATGCGCGCCGCCGGTTTCGACGTGCCCCGCAGCGGCCTCGCCTACAACGTGCGCGACTCGGTCCGCATCGCGGAGGAGATCGGCTTCCCGCTCATCATCCGTCCGTCGTCCACCCTCGGCGGCACCGGCGCCGGCACGGCGTACGACGTCGACGAACTGAAGCGCGTGGTGGAGCACGGGCTGATGCTCTCGCCGTTCAACGAGGTGCTCATCGAGGAGTCGGTCATCGGGTGGAAGGAGTACGAACTCGAGGTCATGCGCGATGGCGCGGACAACGTCGTCATCGTGTGCTCGATCGAGAACCTCGACCCCATGGGCGTGCACACCGGCGACTCGATCACCGTGGCCCCGGCGCAGACGCTCACCGATCGCGAGTACCAGCGCATGCGCGACGCCTCGATCAAGGTCATCCGGGAGATCGGCGTGGAGACTGGCGGCTCGAACATCCAGTGGGCCCTGAACCCCAAGGACGGCCGCATGGTCATCATCGAGATGAACCCCCGCGTGTCTCGGAGTTCGGCGCTCGCCTCCAAAGCGACGGGCTTCCCGATCGCGAAGATCGCCGCGAAGCTCGCGGTGGGCTATCGGCTCGACGAGATCCGGAACGACATCACGCGCGAGACGCCCGCGAGCTTCGAGCCGACCATTGACTACTGCGTCGTCAAGATTCCGCGCTGGGCGTTCGAGAAGTTCCCGGGCTCCGACCCGACGCTCGGAACGCAGATGAAGTCCGTCGGCGAGGCGATGTCCATTGGCCGGACGTTCAAAGAGGCGCTGCAGAAGGGCCTGCGGTCGCTCGAGAGCGGCCTTTCCGGACTCGGCTGCGACCCCGCCGCCGATCGCACGTGGGGAGCGCTGTCGGCCGCCGAACTCGAGAACGCCCTGCGCCGCCCTACCCCGAGCCGTCTGCTGCAGGTGCGCGAGGCGATCCGCCGCGGCATG
>CAZCER010000757.1:0-2431 GCA_964497385.1 uncultured Armatimonadia bacterium
CCTTGGCCGGCGCGCTCCCCGCCGGAACCTCGACCTCGAGCAGAAGCACATGACTGTCCCCGAGGTAGAAGTGGGGAAGGACCATCTTCACGCCGGGCTCATCCGGGTCGCTCTGCCGGTCCGCGGTGATGCCCAGGTCCTCATAGACCTGCCGGTCGATCGTCCGCTCGTCCTCCCGCACGGCCGCGGTCTCCCCCGCGTCGAGTTCGCGCGACCCGAGCACTCGCACCAACTTCACGCCCGGATCGACCTCCACGCGGATGTAGACCGCCTTCGCAACCACATGGCTGAGGTCGTCGAGTTCGCGCTCGAAAACTCCCGTGACGGCGTCCGCGTTGCGCACGAAGTGGTAGTTGCCTTTGCCCTCCCGCGAGAGCGTCATCATCAGGCTCTCGTTGAAGTCGAGACCCATGCCGACGGTCGTGGTCTGGACGCCCTCCTCGAAGCGCTCGCGGACCATCTCCCGGAACGCGCCCTCGTCCTGCACCCCGGCCGTGACGTTCCCGTCCGAGACCAGGATGACCGTGTTCACGGCATCGCTCGACATCCGCTTCGCAACCTCAGCGTAGCCCTTCTTGAGGCCCTCGTGGATGTTCGTCGAGCCGCCTGGCGTGAGGTTCTTGACGGCGGCGAGGAACTCGCTCTTGCTCCCGACGGTCTTGGACGGCACGAGCACGGTCGCTGTGTCGTCATACGCGATGAGCGCCAGGCGGTCGCGTTCGGTGAGGCGGTTCACGACCTCCTCCGCGGCCTGGCGGGCGCAGTCGATCTTCCGCTCATCGCCCATCGAGCCGCTGCGGTCCACCACCAGCGCGATGTTGAGCGGCGGCCTGCGCGGCGCTTCGCCTTCCATCGCCTGGAGCCCGACCTGGAGGAAAGTACGCCCACCGTCCGTTGTGATGCGCTCCTGCTCGGTCGTCGCGCTGAGGCCTAGCGCCCGGTCCGTGGGAATGGGGAAGTCCTGCTCGTACTGGCGGGTGAAGGCCGCCAGTTGCACGGTCTTTCCGCCGACGAGCACGCCCTCCTCGACGAGCTTGGCCATGCGCTCGCGCTCGCCGTACCCGCCGGAGTAGGTGTTCGCGTAGTAGGCGTTGGGGTCGGCGGACTCCGGCGCCCCGGCCGCCTCCTCGCCCGCCACTCCGAGCTGCCTCTCCCCGCTGAGCGGGCTGTCCGAGGGTCGGACGGCCTTGGAGAGCGCATATTCGGCCGAGAGCGCTCCCCCGGCGGCGACTCCTTCCTCGCCCTTCGGCTTCCCGCATCCCACCAGACAGGTGAGACCCGCAGCCACTAGCAGAGCCGCCGGAACCGCGATCCTCGTGAAGCGCATAGCGGACACCCCGTCTCGCGTTCGTCAGGTACTTGCCTTGTCCGTCCTCGGAGCGGACACGTCCCGTCCCGCTACACCTTTGGTGGGCCGTCCGGCCGCCTATGTTCCCTGGATTCGGAGAGGCGGGAGGGCACGACGAGGCAACGCACCCATTCCCGGTCGAACTCCTCCCGCGAGAGGTCCCTCTCTCCGATCATCGGGTCGACCAGGCGCACCACGCGCTCGTCCGCGTCGGTGACGGTCACGACATGCAGCACACGGCCGAAGACGCGGGTGATGGCGAGGCAGGGCTTGGGGGCCCTCACGACCTCGTCCGGACTCGCGAAGCGCACCACTCGGTTGGGCACGCCCGCGCGGCGCAGTCCGGAGGAGAGGCCCGTCAGCGAGGTGCCGACGAGCGGACGCGTGCCGACCAGAATAGCGGCCTCGCGCTCGCTGATCGGCGCGCCGCGCGCGTGAAGGAGATGGGCCGTCGCGGTCGCTCCGCAGCACCACCACGTGCTCTGGGACTCGGGCGGCGCGCCGGCGTCGCGCGAGAAGCCCCACTGCGGGAGGCGTACGAGGAGCGGGCCGGCGAAAGCGATCGTCGCCCAAAGGGTGAAGAGGCCTGCGGCGAACAGGGTCGGACGCCTCAGGTGCTTCTGGTTCACCATGCCGGAAGCCGCCGCGAGGCCGAACGCAAACAGCCCGGCCGGCAGGTGGAACTCGAAGTGGCTGGCATAAGGAAGCCAGCCCGCCAGCGCGGGGGTGAGCGCCTCCGACGCCGCCGTCAGGCCCGCGGCGGCCACGACTGAGCCGGCGGTCGCCCAACGGAGCGTCTCAGCGTCGCGCCGAGTTAGGTGAAGCCCGAGCCACCATCCGAAAGCGAGGACCCCCACACCGCTGAGAAGCGCTTGCATTGCGACAAGAACGTCCAGTTGCGCGGCCATGCGCGATCACCACCCCTCTGTAAGGGGAGTGCCCGCGGCTGCGTGAAGCGTTACGAGAGGGACGGCGCTACGGGACGGGCGGCGCCCATTGGCGCAGCGGCTCGGCGGGGGTCTCTCGAGCGCCCATGTGGCGGATCGCTTGGCAGAGTTCGTCGGTCGCAAGCGTGTAGCGCGC
>CAZCER010000758.1:0-2427 GCA_964497385.1 uncultured Armatimonadia bacterium
TCAAACCGCAGTGGGCGCCCAGGAGGATGATCGCGGTGAGGCGCGCGTCGGCCACAGCAAGCAGGGCCCGCACCTCGTCGCGCGAGAAGGGCTGCACCTTCTCCCGAGGGTCCGTGTCGGCAACGCTCACCCGGGCGAACGGGTCCCGATCGACGAGCCCCGCCCACTCGAGGGCGCGCATGACGGCCCGGGCCGCGGCCAGGCGCTGGTTGATGCTCGCCGGCGCGAGTCCGGAGGCTTCGAGGTGCCGGGTGTAGCGCTGGGCCTCCTGGTGGCGGAGCTGGTGGACCATCAGCCCCTGGCTCGCGCAGAACTCCAGGAGGGCGTCGAGGCCGCGCCGGTAAGCCGCGAGCGTGTGCTCGGACACGGGCTTGCCCCTCACATCCGACCCAGCACCGCATCGTGCAGCAACCCGTTCGTTGCCACGAACCCCTCCGACTGGCGCGGGTCGCGCAGCCCGTACCGCAGAGGTTCGCCTGCCAGGCTTGTGCACCGTCCCCCCGCCTCACAGACCAGGATGTCCGCGGCGCAGAGGTCCCAGTCGCAGTACTCGGGGTAGTCGTTCACACACATATCGGCTTCGCCGCGCGCCACCATCGCCAGCTTCACGCCCGTCGAGAAGGTCAAGACCGCGTCGCGCACGCCGAGCGCCTCGATGCGCGCGGCCACCTCGGACGCCCGACTTCGGCTGATGACCGCCACGGCGTCCGCGAGGCTCGCCTTCTCACTCACGCGGCAGGGCGCGTCGTCTCCTCCGGCTCCGTCCCGGACGAAGCACCCCTCGCCGCGGACGGCCCAGGTGACCCGATCCCGCATGGGCTCGTGCACCACTCCGAGCACGGGACGGTCCGCCTCGATCAGCGCGATCATCACACAGAACTCCGGCTGCCTCCGGGCAAAGGAGCGGCTTCCGTCGATCGGGTCAATCACCCACTTGCGGGGGCGCGGCCCGCACTCCCAGCAACGAAGCGCCTCCAGGCCTGGCGTCGACTCCTCCGCGATGAACCCGTCCCCGGGGAAGCTCTCTCCGAGCACCTCGAGGATGGCCTCCTGGGCGGCGAGGTCCGTCGCCGTGGTGATGTCCTTGTCCGCGTCCTCCTGAGCCGCGCCGGAGGCGAAGTCGGCACGGATGAGGCGGGCGGCCCGGTCGGCCGCCCGCAGAGCCGCGTCGAGTTCCGAGTCGTGCCGCACTCGCCTTACCTCCCCGGCTTCGGTGGCGGCTCGGCCGTGCGCATCCCGGCGATCAGGGCCTGCCAATGCGGGTCGGAGAGGCGAGCGTCGCGACCACGCGCGCGCGCCGTCGTCGCGGCGTCATCGAGTTCGTTCCCGCGCCACGCGAGCACCAGGTCGTCCTGGAACGACCGCACCCACATCCCGCGCATCACAGGGATCGAGGGAAGCACGGACTCGTCGGCGATCAGCGCCGGGTCGCCAACCTTGTCGTAGGCGCCTGTGTCGGGGTTCCAGGTCCAGCCGTACCCGACGAGGATGTAGCGATCCCAGGCCTCGTTCAGGGTCCCGACCTCTCCCCCGTCGGAGGTGCGCACCATGATCGCGTCGCCGTTCCACGGCATGGCGCGGTCATAGGGGTTTCCGATCAGATTCCAGCCAGAAGAGAGGGGCACCGTGATCTCGTCCGAGGGGCTCACCCGGTAGCGGAGATCGAAGTACGCGTTGATCGGGTCGGTGAGTTCGAGGAACGCCCCGCGGCCCGCCTCGAGCCGGTCGAGCGGAAGCCACTGCTGCGTCTCCTCGGCCCACACGATCGCGTTGTCCGGGGCCGGGATGAAGACCTCGCCCGGAAGCGCGTTCACGGCGGAGCCGAACTGCACCCACGCCGAGGCGTCTCCCGGCGCAAGCACGGTCGCGTCATCGTCGATCGGGGGTGTGTCGTCCCCATCGTCCCACGGGTCGGGCGTGGGGTCGGGCTGTCCCCCGCCAAGGCTCTCGAGCGCGAGGTCGATGCGCAGGAGCCCGTACCCGTAGTCGTCATCCTTGCCCGCGCCGCCGAGGTCCTCGCAGGTCTCGGAGAAGAGCGACCTCACGGCCTCCGTGTTGTTCGCGGTCGAGAGCCCGTTCGAGACAAGCAGCCCGACGGCTCCCGCGACGTGGGGGCTCGCCATCGAGGTGCCGTTCAGGTAGACGTAGTCGAAGCCCTGCCAGAAGGCCAGATCCTGGAAGGTCTGTTGCAGCACCCCGCCGCTCTCGGCCGACGAGGTGTCCCCACCGGGCGCCGCGACATCGACCTCGGGCCCCCGGGAGCTGTACTCGGTGATGGCCTTGTCGCGATCGACGGCGGAGACGCAGATCGTGGTGCTGTAACCCGCCGGGTAGTTCACGGGGCCCGAGTCGTTCCCGGCCGCGCAGACGACCACGACGTTGTTGTCGTAAGCGTACTGACAGGCGTCGCGCATCGTCTGATCGGGC
>CAZCER010000759.1:0-2420 GCA_964497385.1 uncultured Armatimonadia bacterium
CCCCGTCGACGCCAGCGCGAAGCCCTCGGCCAGCGCCGCCGACCGCTCCCCCCCGCCCGCGCCCTCCAGCCCCCGGAACGCCTCGAACGCGGCCCGCGGACCCGCCCCGCGATGCACGGCGCCGAGCGCGCCAAGCGCGCCGAGCGCCGCGCGCTTCGGCCGGCGCTGCGACGCCGCGCGAAGCAGCTCCGTCGCCCGCGCGTCCGCCGTGCCCACGTACGCGAGTCCCGCCGCAACCACGAGTTCCGCTCGCCGCTCACGCGCCTCCAGCCACTCGAGCGCCCCGGCCCCCAACTCCGGCCCGATCCCGTCCAATTCGAGCCTCGCCCGCGCGAGCGCCGCGCACCGCCCCGCAAGCGTCTCCACTCGGTCCCGAGCGCCCAGGAGCACCCGCGAGGCGGAGTCCCCGCCGAACTCACCGAGACAGAGAGCCGCCGCCGCGCGGGTCCACATCCCGCCCCGCAGCAGAGCCGCCTCGAGAGCGTCCTCATCGTCGGCCTCGAACGCGCCGCGCCACAGCCGGGGGGCGCCCCACAGCGCCTCCACGCGGACGCTTCGCATGGGATCCTCCAGAGCGCCCCATACAGGCGCCGCAGCCGCCGTGCCCTTCCCCTCGCCCAGAACCAGGAAGCACTCCAGTACGGCCCGCCGGATCCTCGCGTTCCGACGTGAAGCGCCGCGGGCGTTCTCGGCCATGCGGTACAGCAGCGTCTCGACGTGCGGCTCGGCGGCCGAGTCGCGCCCGACGTGAGCGTACGCCAGATAGGGATTCCGGCCGGCATCGAGCGCGCGGAGCCGATCGCGCTCCGCCAGCAGGGCGTCCATGCGCGCCAGGAGGGCCCGGGTCCCGTTTCCCGCATGCACCGCGCCCAAGCAGTCGAGCGCTTCCAGGCGAGTGGCGAAGTCGTCCTCGGGCCGGAGCGCGCGCTCGATCGCCCGGGCGAGGTCCGCGTCGCGGAGACCTCTCCAGGCCAGACTCGCGCCCCGAAAGGCGCCCTTCCGTCGCGCGGGCGAAGGATGCTCCAAGGCGTGCAGCAGCTCCGCGTCGACCTCGGGCAAACGCCTCCCCGAGGCGCAGGCCCCCAGCAGATGGGGCGTGTGGTCGCGCAGGCGCGGGGTCCGATCCAGACCGTAGTCCATGAGCCGCTCGAGCCCTGCCTCGCCGGAGCCCAGGTAGACGCGGATCAGGGCGCGCAGGCATCGCTTTGCGAGCCGCGGGTCGGCGCCCTGATGCGTCTGCCGCAGGATCCCCGTCGCGTCGTGCGAGCCCGTCCCTTGGCACAGGGACGCGACGGCCTCCGGCGCCACGAGAGCGCGGAAGGCCTCTCGCTCCGCCGGCGTCCGGCCCTTCTGGGCCGCGTCGATCTCCTCGAAGAACCGCAGAACCGTCACGATCCCACCTCGGCAGATTCCCCGCTCATCGTCTCCTCGTCGGGCCGCCCTCCCGCGGCTCCGCTCTCCGTCCACTCGATGGGGTGCTCGAATCCCTCGGAGATCGCGCGGAAACGCTCCCGGTATCGGGCGACGTCCGGACCCTCGACGCGCGTCGGTTGGTAGTGGGCGCGCATAGCGAGGATCTCGACCTCCGATTCCGCTTCGTCTCGGAGCGTGACCCTCACGCCGAGTCCTTCGGAGGCCCACGGGTGTGACTGGACGTAGACCAGATTCCCGACCGAGTGGAAGATCGGCTTGCCTTCGTGCCACTCGCCGCCTTGGAAAACGTGCGGGTGCCCGCCGATGACGATGTCGGCGCCGGCCTCGATCACCGCGCGGTTGAAGGCCGCCTTCTCCGCCTCCGCAACCGCGAGCTTCTCGGCTCCGCCGTGGTGGTTCACGGCGATGTAGTCGACCTCGTCTCGCACCTCCGCGATCGCCTTCGCGAGTGTCTCCTGGTCGGCCCAGGCGATGTGTTCGGTCGGCTCGCCCACGAACTCGCTGTTGAAGATGGAGGTCACCGAGAAGGTCGCGATCCTCCACTCGCCAACCTCCACGATCGCGGGCTTCCACGCCTCATCGAGGTCGCGTCCGACGCCCGTGAATGGCATCTCGACCCGCTCGAGGTTCGCGATGGTGTCGAGGAGCGCGTCCTTGCCGTAGTCCCAGATGTGGTTGTTCGAGGACCAGACCGCATCGAAGCCCGCCGCCTTCATCACATCGGCCGCGACCGCCGGCGCGCAGTAGACGAGGCTTCCGGGCTGCCCGACCGTGCCCGTCTTGTCGGTCACTTGGACCTCCAGTTCCGCGCAGGCGAAATCGGCCTCGCGGATCAGCGGCCCGATCGACGCGAATGGATGGTCGGTCTGACCGGCCTGGAGCATCCGCCCGAGGGTGCGGCCCATGTTGATGTCCCCAAGGAAGAGCAGCGTGACCGGCTCCCGAGGCGGGGGCGGGGGAGGCTCCTGTGGCGCTGAGGCGGGACC
>CAZCER010000760.1:0-2416 GCA_964497385.1 uncultured Armatimonadia bacterium
CGCCTGGATGGGGGGCTCCTCGAACTCCCCGATGCAGCCCGCGACCGCGCGGCCAAGGTGAGCGTCCCCGCTGACGGTCACCAGTCCGAGGGCCCTCCGGAAGAGCGCCTGCGCGAGCCTGGGCCACGTGATCCCGTCTCGGAGCGCGTCCTCGGCGAGCCAGCCGGTCATGTAGTTGGCGTAGTGCATGAACTCGGTCAGCGGAGCGAGCCACACCTCCGCCCCGGCCGCCTCCAGCTTGCGGATCACGTCCTGGTTCGCGCGCGCATTCAGGCGCACGTAGAACTCGCCCACGAGCCCCACGAGCGGGCGTGGGTCGGCGCGCCGCTCGACAGAGGAGAACGCGGCCGAAGCGCGCCGCATCAGGTCCTCCCACGGGCCGAGCCCGAGGCCGAACAGGGTGGTGATGCGATTCGCGCGCACGCGCAGATACTCACGGAACTTGGGGAGCGTGTCCGAGAGCGCTTCGGTGCGATAGGCCATATAGAGGTGGTCGCTCGCGCCCGGCGTGACCTCGTAGGGGCGCGTGTGGTGCAGCATGCGGGTCAGCAGATCGTTCGTGAGGAACGCTATGTAGGCGCCGAGGATGAAGCCGACCCCCGGGTCGCCCTCCGCGGTTCCGAGCCCGAGCGTCAGCACGTCACAATGGCCGAGCCCTCGGCGGTCCAGCACACGGCGCTGAAGCGGCGCGTACATGCCGTAGCGGCACGGGCCTTCGGCGTAGCCTTGCAGGAACGCCTCGGCCGAGGCGTCGAAGTCGGACTGCTCGGCCCGCCAGAGGATGTCCTCGGTCGTGATCAGGGCGGGCAGGCAGACGTCCTCGCTGATGGCCTTACGGGCGAGGTTCAGGCCCGCGTCGGGTGAGGCGGGCAGCACCTCCGCCTTCACGCCCCAGGCCCGCAGGGCGGCGGCCAGCACGTCCGAGCCGCCGGGCATGTCCGGCACCCACACACGCTTGTCCGCTCCTCGCACGCGCCTGAGGGTGGCCATCCGCGTGTTGATGTCGGGTGCGCCCTCGCACTTCTTGCTAGCCTTCGCGGTGTCCGCGAAGGCCTCGAGACGCGTGATGACCCCGGCGTCGGCCGTGTGTTCGTCGATCTGCATGACGTAGGCCGGTTCGCCCAACTCGTCCGCAAGGAAGGCGTTGGCGAACGAGTCCGGTCCGCACCCGAAGTAGGTCAGCACGACGGCGCGCAGGCGCTTGTCGCGCCTCACCAGCTCCGCGGCCGCCAGCTTCTTCTGGATCTGCCGCGAGTATGTGTTGACCCATCGTCCCGAGGGGTCGACGTCCTTAAGCGGCAGGAAGTCCTGGGGGATCGGGAGGACGCCGAGGTCGCGGATCCTCTGGCCGATGTGCATGTTCACGGCGGCGTCGTGGAGTGAGTAGGGACGCCCGATGACGACGAAGGCGAGGTCCTCGCCACCGAGGCTCTCGAGCACTTCGCGGCCTCGCCGCTCCACGGCCTCGCGGAACCGCCTCAGGGCCTCGAGACCCTCCTCGACCGCGCGGTCCACCAGGCGCCGCGGCTTGCCGAGTCGCGCGCCCACCTGCCGCAGGATGCGGCGCAGGTGGCGCTCCCCGCGGCTCAGGCGGAAGTGCGGAGTGAGCAGCACGGTGGACTCAGGCGCCCCCACCGCCGCGGGGATGACGCTCGTTGCCCCTTGTACGTAAGGGCAGGTCTCGGAGCGATGCCACGCCGCATTGTCCTGCTCCGTGTCGTGGATCGCCGGGTAGAAGAGGTACTCGGCGCCGAGATCGACGGCGGCGGCGAACTGCCCGTGCGCGACCTTCACCGGGAAGCACGGCTCCGAGACGCTCAGCTCGACCCCACGCGAGACCGTGTCGGTGGTCGTGGCCGGGGGGACCACGACCTGGAAGTCCAGAGTCTCGAAGAAAGCACGCCAGAGCGGGAAGTAGTCCGAGAACAGCATCCCGCGCGGGATCGCCACTCGGGGCCGACCGTCCGGCTCGGCGTCGAGCCAGCCGTCAAGCAGCATCGCCTCATGCTCGGCGAAGAGGTCGGGCAGATGCTCGCCTTTCTTGCTCTTGCCACGAGCGGAGTAGCGCTCGCAGCGGTCGTTGTAGAAGAACGTGGGGCCGCCCTCGATGCGGAAGGTGTTCACATCGCAACGGTTGGCGCAATGCTTGCACTCGAACGACGACACCTCATACCGCGCCTCCGCGACGCGGTCGAAGCCGACGAATCGCGCGCCCTCGGGCGCCTCGCGGACTTTTTGCAGCATGGCGAGCACGTCGTCCCACTTCCCAAAGCGAACGCGCACTTCGTACGGCATCGACATAAAGCCGTCGAGGATGGGCGCCATGTCTTTGCGGGCTCTCGCTGGAATGGCGGCGATCATCGCATCGATGTCATGGCTGCCGATCTCGATTGGGGTCGAGATCACCGCGCGCAGC
>CAZCER010000761.1:0-2415 GCA_964497385.1 uncultured Armatimonadia bacterium
TCTCGTAGAAACCATGCCACTGCACGTAGTCAGGCCCCATCATCGCGGCTCCGTGGCGGGCTCTGCGGCCCTCATGATGCCAGAGTTCGTACACGATGAAGTCCATCTTCTCGTTCATGGGCACCTGGTCGATCACGCCGTTGTCCAGGAGCGCCTGGTTGATCGCGTGAAGCGGAGCGGCGTACTTGTCGTTGTACATCTCGACCGCCTGGTCGAACTGGGTGTAGAAGGCGTTCACCCACGGCTCGGAATGGCAGACGAGGCACGCGGACTTCATGTTGTTGCGGCGCTTCTCCGGATCGGGAAGAAGCACAGCGCCCCCGGCGTCAACGATGCTCGGGCGCTTCGTGGAGGTCTGGCCCCGAAGCTGCCAGGAGATCCTCTGTCCCACATCGTGGCTGAAGGGCAAGGCCTCGTAGCTGCCGTGCGCCGAGGTCGCGCCCATGTGGCAGGTCACGCAGGTGGGCGCTTGCGTGTAGTCGATGCCGACGACCCACTCGCCGCCGGGTTTGTCGAACGCCATCTTGTCTTCGAAGGCGGTGTAGGCTACGCCGTGCTTGGACTCGTAGAAGATCTCCTTCTGCGGATGGTCGGGGCCCATGTGGCACCGGCCGCAGTTGTCGGGCTTGCGCGCGAGCGAGACCGAGAACTCATGGCGCGAATGACACGCCGTGCAGGAGCCCCACGAGCCGTCCGTGTTCGCCCTCCCGACGCCGGTGTTCGGCCACGTGTCGGGTGCGTAGTAGTGGTTCCCGGTGTTGTCGGGCTGCAAGTCGGCGATTCGCACCGCGCTGCCGTGGCACTGCTGGCACCCGCTGTTCGCCGCGGCCGGACCCTCGACGTAGCGCCCGAGGAAGTTCTCGATCGAGCCGAGGAACTGCGCGGCCGAGGAGTGGCGGGAGTTCTGGAACTCAGCGGACTCCTGCGGATGACAGCGGGCGCAGGTGCGCGGCGAGACGTTCACGACGATGGTCTGGCCGGCGTGCTTCCAGAGGTCTGGCCTCTCGACGGGCCTGCCGTCGGCGAGGACCGGGGTGATGGTCTTCAGGCCGGTGGCCTGATCCCACACGGTCTCGACCAAGTAGCGGGGGTTCGTGGCGGGGTCCGGGTCCTCGGCCGGGGGAACCCCGTGACACTCGGTGCAGCCCACGCCGTTGGCGGCGTGCGCGCTCATGGCCCACTGGTCGAAGACGGCGGGGCTGACGCCGACGCCGCCGGCGGACTTCGACTTGTGGCACATGACGCAGATCTGGCTTTCCCGGGTGACCGTGGGGCCGGCGGGGGCGTCCTGGGCGAAGACCGGGGCGGCGGCGAACGCGGCGACGGCGACGAGCGCGGCGGCGACGCGCGGCGCTGGCGCGGTGTGGCGTCCGGACGTAACGAGCATGGTACAGCCTCCTCAGCGGGGTCTGAGCCCCGCTCTGATCGGATGTCACCCCCATAGATACGCCGCTCGCGGCGCAAGACCTACCGGGGAGGGCCGCAAGCCGAGCGGAGCCCGCCGCGGCGTCGCAAGGTTCGCGGAGCCGGTGCGCGCCCCCCTCGGGAGGAGCCTGCGGAGCGCGCGGCCAATCACACATCGGAACACGCGCGTGCAACGGCTTGCCGTTGACGGAACGGGACAGACGATGGAAGCGCTCGACGATCCTCTGCTCGAGGTCGGGTGCGGGCTCGCGGACGACGAGGACTCCTGGTCGGCGGGCGCCGCGGCCGCCGCGCGCG
This sequence comes from uncultured Armatimonadia bacterium, assembly GCA_964497385.1. Classification (GTDB taxonomy): domain Bacteria; phylum Armatimonadota; class Zipacnadia; order UBA1398; family UBA1398; genus CAZCER01. The sequence continues at coordinate 1,723 of CAZCER010000761.1, forward strand.
CCCTCTCGGGCGTCTCGACCCGTCCGCTGTCTTGCGTCCTGGTCTTCGCCTCGGTGCGCTTCGACCTCCCGGCGCTCCTCGCCGGCGTCGCGTCCGCGGTCGGCGAGGCTCCCGTCATCGGCGCGACGACGGCCGGGGAGATCAGCGACGGGGTCACGCACGAGACCGCGGTGGTCGTGGCGCTCGCGTCTCCTCATCTGGCCGTGCATGTCGGCGTCGGGCGCGGCGTGTCGTCGGACTGGGAAGCGGCCGTAGCCGAGGCCACCGGCTCAGGTCGGGTGGCGCGCTACTTCGGCGAAGGCTGCGAGTCGGTCTGGCGGGATCTGCGCCTGGAGGCCAAGTCCGCGTACGGTCTTCTGTTCTCGCCCGGCGACACGCAGGCGGCGCCGTGCATGAGCTTCGAGATCCTCCACCGCCTGCGGAGCCTCTCGCGTGGGATGCTCCCGATCTGCGGGGGCAGCGCCGCCGACGACTGGCGGATGGACGCGAACTACGTGTTGCACGGGTTGGAGGCTCACCCGGACAGCGTCCTTGTGGCGGTCCTGGAAACGCGCCTGCGGGCGGGTATGGGCGTGGGGCACGGGCTCGCGCCGACTCACCGTCGCGCGCGCGTGACACGGTGTTCGGGCCACGTGGTTCACGAGATCGAAGGAAGGCCCGCGGACCACGCCTACGCCGAGTTGCTGGGGCTCG
>CAZCER010000762.1:0-2409 GCA_964497385.1 uncultured Armatimonadia bacterium
GCCTGGCTCGTGGTCGACGTTGGCGAGGCGCCGCCCGAGTCGGAGGAGTCCGAGGAGTCTTCGCAGTAGGGCGCGACGGCGCGTCCGGCGGGAGAGGCGGTTCATCGTGGATCGTGGTCGGGAACAGCGTGGGGCGCCGACATGGGCCCCGGTGGCGGGGCTGTGCGTGCTCATCGTCATCGCGATCGGGTTCGCCGTCTGGCAGGGGACCGCGTGGGCGCGCCATGAAGCCCAACCGGACCCGGTGGAGAGATCGCACACCGTGGATGTACGGAACCCCAGCCACGAGGACGGGCTCTTCGAGACGGTGGGGAGCGGGCGGGACGTTCTCGTGATTATGGCCGCGCCGCTGCAGGCGTGTGAGAGTCACGCGAGGATCGCGGCGTGGCTGAAGGAACTCGCCGCGGCTCACGGCGACGCGCTGACCGTCCACTTCTGCCCGCCCGGTTCCCCGCTCGGCGTCAAGGCGACGGGCACGAAGTGCGCCGGATACTCAGTGAACGGATCCAACAGCTACACCTACACGGACGAGTCCGGCGCCGAGCGCACCGCCGTCTTCGCCAAAGCCCCGGGCATGGAATCGTACAGCGCCAAGGAACTCAAGATGGCCATCGTGGAGGCGCTCCGCGAAGCCGGCGAGGACGTCTCCGACATCGAGGTCGAGTCGGAGGCTCCGAGCGAGGGGCCGTAGGTCGCCATCGTCGGAAGCCATGGAATGCTCGGGCGCGGGGAGCGCGAACCAACACCGCGGCGAAGGTCATCTTCAGCAGGACTGAGAACCATTATCACAGACTCGATGGGTGCGAACGCCCGCAGGAGGTTTGTGCATGGGCTTGTTTCCCGCGGTGGACCCCATCCCCGTCCCGGCCCCCGTGTGGCTTCTCAAAGCATTGCTCCTGTTCACCACCAGCCTCCACTTCGCGGCCGTGCAGCTTCTTCTCGGGGGCTTGATTCTCGCTACGGCGTGGGGATGGATCTCGCGTCGGAACGAGAGTCCGGTGCACGGACAGGCGGCCGGGGCGCTCGTGAAGCCCCTACCCACGGTGATGACCTTCCTCATCAACCTGGGCGTCCCGCCGCTTCTCTTCACCCAGGTGCTCTACGGGCGCGCGCTCTACACGAGCAGCGTCCTGATCGGGGCGTTTTGGATCGCCGTGATCGGCCTGGTGATGGCGAGCTACTTCCTGCTCTATGCGGTCTCCCGACGCGCGGAGACGGGGCGGACCTGGTGGTGGGCGGGGCTCGCGGCGCTGCTCCTCGCGGCGGAGGTCGCACTGATCTATTCGAGCAACATGACGCTCATGCTGCGGCCCGAGGCGTGGATGGAGATGTACCGATCCTCGCCCGGCGGAACGCACCTCAACACGGGCGACCCGACCGTGCTTCCGAGGCTTGCGCTGATGCTCTGCGGCGGCGTCGCGGCGGGGGGCGTTGGCGCGATGCTTCTCAGCCGTATGCCTTCCGTGTCCGAGGAGGTCGCCGGGTTCCTGCGCAAAGCGGGCGGGGAAGCCGCCGCGATGGGGATTCTGGCGCAGGCCCTCACGCTGCTCGCGGTCTACACGACTCAGCCCAAGCACGTCCATGAAGCGCTCGCGGGAAGCGGAGCGGTCGGGGCGTTTCTGTTCGCATGGGTCGTGGCCGCGGCCGCGGTCTTCGTGGGCGGGCTCGTTCTGAGCCGCCGCGGGGAGTTCGCGAACTGGCGCTCTCTTGGTGGCGTGACTCTGGCGGCGTACGCGGCGATCGTCCTGTGGGTTCTCGTCCGAGACGCCATCCGCGACGCCTCGCTCGGCGCGGCGGGCATGAGCGTGACGGACCGCGCGATCGCTCCGAACTGGGGCGTGATCGCGCTGTTTCTCGCGGTCTTGATCGGCGGCATCGCCTGCGTGGCCTGGATGGTTCGGGCCCTGGCGGTCTCGAGAGAGGGGGCGGAGAGCCATGCCTGAGGACGTGAGGAACGAGCCGGAAGCCATCCCGCCCGAGGAGAACGTCTCGCGTCGCAAGTGGCTGCGGGGCGGGCTCGTGGCGGCCGGGGCGATCTACGCCGGAGCCGCGGCGTACCCGCTGTACCGCTACCTCGCGGATCCGGCGGAGGAGGCGGCCGCGCTGGCGGCGGTCACGGAGGTCCGGCCCGAGGGCGCGGCGGACCTCCCCAAGGGCGCGGGGATGATGTTCAAGTTCGGAACCCGACCTGCGGTCCTGATCCACCATGAGGACGACACTTGGGTCGCCTTCGACGCGACCTGCACCCACCTCGGGTGCACGGTGGAGTACCAAGCCGACCAGAAGCGGATCCACTGCGCCTGCCACGGCGGGGTCTATGACCCGCACACCGGAGACGAGGTCTCCGGCCCGCCCCCGAAGGGGCTAACGGTCTTCGAGGTGGTGGTGACGGGTGGCGAAGTGGTCGTC
>CAZCER010000763.1:0-2407 GCA_964497385.1 uncultured Armatimonadia bacterium
CCGAGGGCGGCGGGTCGCCCCGCCGCCCTCTCTCCAGGCGCTCGCTTCGATAGGCGCTACTCCTCGGCGGCCAGATCCGGTAGGTGCTCTATCAGCGCCTCGACCATGCCGAACCCGCAGGGCTCGACCGTGAGGTCGGAGACGTCGCCCAGACTCCCGAGCGCTCCGCGTGACAGCACGACGGTGTACTGCTTCTCCGGATCGAGGTCGCACGACGCGACGCGCTCGCCTTGGGCGCGCTTCGGATCGAACTCCATCTCGAAGCCGGCGTACTGGTAGGACGAAGCGTTCCCGACGCCTCGGTCGAGCCAGGCGAGCACGCGCGAACCCGGCGCCGTCAGCGTCACGGCCTCTCCGCCCTCCATGGGGACGTACGCCCGATGCACCGCGTTGCCATCAACCGGCCCCGAAGGCAGGCCCGAGCGGAGCTGCCCTGTGTGCTCCAGCGCGATGTCGGCGCCGCTCTCGGCGAGGGCCGCCTCCGCGAAGAGCGTTGCCAGGTCGCTTCCGACGATGCGTTTCTCGAGCGTGCAGAGCACCTCCCCGGCTTCGGGGCAGACCTCCGCTTCACGCGCCGCCCACCACGCTGCCAGGTCCGCGTCTGGCACGACATCGGCGGGCATGGGGACCAGCTCTCCGTGGTGGCCGACGACCTTGTTGGTCTCCAGGTCCACAACCACCTCGAGGCGCCCCACAAGGCGCGCGTACGATCCCGCCTGGACGATGAGCGCCCCAGTCTCCTCGACGACGATCGGCTTGACAATCGACTCGTGCGAGTGCCCCGAGACGAACACGTCCACCTCGGGCGCCGCCCGCGAGATGACGGTGCATTCCGCCGAAGATCGGTGCGCCACAACGACCAGGAGATCGACCTCGGACGAGAGGGCGTCGGCCTCGCGCCGCACGCGCGCGGCCACCTCCTCAGGCGGAACCGACTTCATGCCGATCGCCCGGCTGGTGTCACGCGCGATCCCGATGACGCCCACCTTGACGCCGTCGGCGTCCAGGACGAGCGACGAGGGGAAGAGCGGCTTGCCGTCGAGGGTCTCCAGGTCCACGGCCAGAAACGGGTAGCCGGCCAGCCTGGCGTTAGCAAGCAGCCGCTCGACGCCCCAGACCGTGTCGTGGTTCCCAGCGACCCCGGCGTCGTAGCCGAGCATGCCCATGGCTTCGAAGGTCGTCGCGCCCTCCGTGAGCGTGGCGACCATATCGCCCTTCTCGCCCACGTCGCCGGCGTCGAAGAGCAGCGCGTCCGACCGAGCGGCGCGCTGCGAGGCCACGTACGAGGCGATGAGCGGGAGACCGCCCCTGCCGTCGTAGTCGACGCGTCCGTGGTCGTGGACGTCGTTGGTGTGAAGGATCAGCACCGTGTCGGTCTCGGCCCGGGCAAGGGAGGCCCATAGAACGGGCAGCAGAAAGAGAGGCGAAAGCCGCCGAAGCATGATGGAAACACCTCCGAAGAAGTCGGATGCCGATAACCGCGCATCCGTGCTACGCATTCTAGCCGCCCGGCCGGCGGTCTCTTGTTGTGTTTGTGTGAGGAGACCTCGTCGAGGTCAGTCGGCGGACTGGCCCCGGTTCCCCGTGGGGCGTTCACGCCCGCCGTCCGGGGGCAGGGGCTCCTCGCCGAGGGCGTCCCAGAGAAGGCCGGGCTTCGGGACACGGTAGTGCCCGTTCTCGTGGGATACCGCGCCCGTCGCGAGTTCGGGCTGCACCTCCGGGCGTGACCGGAAGCGACCAAGGGCCCCACGGAGGTACTCCTCTTCCTGATCGATGCACAGCCAACGGCGGCGGAGCCTCTCGCACACCTCTCCTGTGGCGCAACTGCCAGCGAATGGATCGACCACCGTGTCGCCACGGTCCGTTAGCATGCGGACGAAGTACTCGGGCAGGTCGGTCGGGAACCGGGCCGGGTGTGGCTTGATGCCTTCACACTTGCAGTGCCTGAAGTAGGTGCTGTTGCTGTCCGTGTGTGCGACGGCGATGAGGTTGGGGGGGATCGCCGCATCGTTGTTCCGCGCGAAGTTGTCGCTGATGTCGTGACCGGATGGCCGTCGCTTGGCGGCATAGCCGTTGGCGAGGAGCGCCCTCATGCTGGCGCTGTACGGTTGCAGCACCCGCCGGTTGCTCGCCTTCGGCCAGGGCGTCTTGGAGAGCCACCAGACGCAGTTGACAGCGTCCTTGACCCGTATGCGGCGTACCGTCACCCACTCCGCCGGAGAGGGGAGCTTGGCGGGGTTCCACCAGTAGAACTCCTGCGCGAGGTGGAAGCCAACCGTCTCGCAGAGGTCGACGAGTAGCTTGAAGTGGTATAGGCTTCGCGTTGGCTGCTTCGGCTCCCACGCCCCACCTATATCGATGACGAGGCTTCCCGTGTCACGGAGCACCCTCAGGAACTGTGCACCGA
>CAZCER010000764.1:0-2399 GCA_964497385.1 uncultured Armatimonadia bacterium
TCGGGGGCGATGACGCACGGGATAGGGAGCGCGGCCATGTGTGTGAAGCTCGGGTTTGTCGGATGCGGGTTCATGGGGCAGGTGGCGCACCTCGCCAACTACACGGGGATCGATGATTGCCGGCTGGTCGCCATCGCCGATCCCAAGCAGGAACAGGCCAAGAGGGTCGCCGCGCGGTACGGCGTCGAGAAGGTCTACCCCGATCATCTCGCGCTCGCGGCGGACCCGGAGATCGAAGCGGTCGTCGCGATCCTCCCGCACATGGCCAACGGCCCGATCGTGAAAGACCTCCTCGCCGCCGGGAAGCACGTCCTCGTCGAGAAGCCGCTCGCCTCGTCCGCCCGGGAGGGTCGCGAGATGGCGGAGGCCGCTCTCGACGCCGGAGTCCATCTCATCGTCGGCAACATGAAGCGCCACGATCCCGGCGTGGAGTGGGCGAAGAAGGCCGTCGCAAGCTGGGACGGCGACCCGCAGGAGCCCACTTTCGTGCGCGCGCACTGCTTCGGAGGCGACTGGCTCTGCGGCGCGGGCGCGAGCATGATCCGCTCGGACGAGTCCTACCCCCAGATGCGCGTCGAGTGCACCGGTCCGGAGTTCCTCGACGATGACGGACGCACGGCGTTCCAGACGTTCACGAACATCTACATCCACAACATCAACCTCGTCCGCTACCTCCTCGACGAGGAACTCGAGCCTCTCTCCGTGACCTCGCACGGCCAGAACCGCGTCGTGACTCTCGCGGCCGGCAAGACGCTCGTGAGCCTCGAGTGCGGCGGCATGGCGGGTCAGTGGTGGGACGAGGTCACGACGGTCTACTGGCCCAACGGCTACGTCGATCTCAAGACCCCGCCCCCGATGCTCCGGAACGTCCCGGCGACGGTGGAGCGATACACCGCCGGCGACGGGCGCAAGGAGTCTCCGGTGCTGCCGTGGATCTGGAGCTTCCGCGCCCAGGCGCAGGCCTTCGTCGAGACCGTCCGCGGCGACCGCGAACCGGTGAACCCGGCCTCCGAGGGTGTCCGCGACCTCGAGATCTCGGAGGCGATATTCCGGATGCTGTAGGTGCCGTGGGAGCGCGGGCCCTCGGTTCGCCGGACGGGCGTTCGCGCGCCTCACCGCTCCCCGCAGTCGGAGGGCGCCGGCGCTCTCTCGCGAAGCTCCACCTACTAAGTCTTGCCAAGACGGTGCAGTCCGTGCGGGGTTCGGAGGGGCCGCATGGGGAGGGTCCCGCGGAGCGGGAGGGACCCCAACCGGCCTACCGACGCCAGCAGCTTCGCACATGGAGCCGGAGGCGCGCCGCTCCATGCGATGGGCCGGTTTGGGGCCCACCGCCTTCGGCGGTCCCCCCAATGCGGCCCCTCCGAACACCGCGCGCGCCGCTCGATCTGTGCAAGGCGCATTGGGCTGTTCACAGCGCCGTGTACCCCCAAACCGTGAGCCCGATGAGGCCGAGAAGCGCCGCGAGTCCGAGCCAGAGCACGACGCGCGCGCGGAGCGTGTTCTCGCGCTTGTTGTCGAGCAGCGGGATGAGCGCCCAGATGAAGCCTCCGAGGGAGAAGAAGCCGATTCCGAGCATCTCGCCGGTCGCGCCGGGAAACCAGTTGCCGAGAGCCTTCAGGAGCTGGAACTGGCTCATGAAGTACCACTCGGGATGGATGCCCTCAGGCGCGGGCAGCAGCGGGTCGGCGGGAGGCCCGAGCTTCCACGGAAAGGCCGCCGCGAGGAGGACCAGGATCGCTCCCGCGAGCGTCCAGGCCGCGAAGTCCTTGATCATGAAGTTCGGGAAGAAGGGGATGGTCTCCCGTTTCTCCGGAGGGATCCTCTCCTCCGAAGGCGGGACGGCGTTCCCATGCTTCAGGATCATGTACAGGTGGAGGCCTATCAGGCCCGCGAACACGAGCGGCAGAACCATCACGTGCAAGGTGAAGAAACGCTGGTTCGTGGTCTCGGAGACCTCCGGACCGCCGCGCACGAAGGTGTCGAGGACCGGGGTGATGAGGTGCTCCCCAACCCAGGGGATCGCCGCGGGGATGTCGAGCCCCACCTTGGTCGCGAAGTAGGCGAGTTCGTCCCAGGGCAGCAGATACCCGCTGAACCCGAAGACCATCACCACGCCGAGCAGGCCGAGGCCCGTCCACCAGCCGATCTCGCGCGGGTTGCGGTACGCCCGCATGAAAAAGACCGAGAACATGTGCACGAAGACGCAGAAGACCATCAGGTTCGCCGACCAGGAGTGCACGCTCCGGATCAGCCACCCGAACTCGATCTCCTCGGTGATGCGGCGCACGGAGTTGTAGGCCTCCGCGCCGGGCGTGTAGTAGAGCAGCAGGAAGACGCCGGTCACAACCTGCACGCCGAAGAGGAACAGCGACAGCCCGCCCCAGTAGTACCAGAAAGTG
>CAZCER010000765.1:0-2395 GCA_964497385.1 uncultured Armatimonadia bacterium
GGGGCATGGTCATCCTCACCGGCCCGACCGGCAGCGGCAAAACGACAACGCTCTACGCGGCCCTCGACCGCATCCACACCGTCCAGAAGAACATCATGACCATCGAGGACCCGGTCGAGTACCAGATCGACCGCATCGTCCAGATCCAGATCAACGAGCGCCAGGGCCGCACCTTCCCGCTCGTCCTCCGCTCGGCCCTCCGCCAAGACCCCGACATCATCATGGTCGGTGAGATGCGCGACGAGGAGACCGCCGAACTCGGCGTCCGCGCGGCCCTGACCGGCCACCTCGTGCTCACCACTCTCCACACGAACGACGCCGCGGGCGCCATCCCCCGTCTCGTGGACATGAACGTCGAACCCTACCTCGTCGCAAGCAGCATCCACGGCGTCGTCGCCCAGCGCCTTGTTCGCAAGGTCTGCGACCGCTGCAAGGAGCCCTACAAGCCCCCGCACGAACTCATCGTCTGGGGGCATCTCGACGAGGAGGAACTGGAGGGCTGGGACCTCCGACATGGAAGAGGATGCGAACGCTGCAACCAGACCGGCTACTGGGGCCGCACCGCGATCTACGAGATGATGCCCGTCTCGGACGCGATCCGCGATCTCGCCGTGGACGGCGCCGGCTCGACGAAGATCCGCGAGCAGGCCGTCAAAGAGGGCATGGTCATGCTCCGCGACCAAGCCCGCGACCTCCTGGCCTCCGGCGTCACGACGCTCGATGAGATGGTCGCCGCGACCGCGCTGTAGAAGCAGGGGACAACCGGTTGCTGTGACGAATACCCATCGCGTACCGGATCACGCATTCCACGTTCCACTACGGAGGACTACGCATGCCCAAGATCGCGTTCATCGGAGCGGGGAGCTTCGGCTTCACGCGTACGCTCGTCAAAGACATCCTGACCTTCCCGCTCCTCGAGGACACGGAACTTGCCCTCATGGACATCGACCCGGAGCGCCTCGAGTTCAGCCGCCGGGCCGTGGAGCGGATCGTCAAAGAGGGGAACTACCCGGCCAAGGTCACGGCCACGCTGGACCGCAAGAAGGCCCTCGAGGGCGCCAACGCCGTGCTCGTCACGATCCTCGCCGGGGGCGTCCCGGTCTGGCGCTACGACATCGAGATCCCCAAGAAGTTCGGCGTCGACACCAACGTCGGCGACACCCGCGGCCCTTCGGGCATCTTCCGGGCGCTCCGCACCATTCCGGTCATGGTCGACATCTGCAAAGACATGGAGAAGGTCTGCCCCAAGGCGCTCCTGCTCAACTACACCAACCCGATGGCGATGCTCTGCCGAGCGATGCAGCGCGAGAGTTCCATCGTGACCTCCGGCCTCTGCCATAGCGTCCAGGGCACCGCGCACATGCTCGCCAACTGGATCGGCGCGCCGATGTCGGAGATCGACTACGTCTGCGCCGGCATCAACCATCTCTCGTGGTACGTGCAGTTCAAGTGGAACGGCGAGGACGCCTACCCGCTCCTCCGCCAGGCCATGAAGAAGAAGAAGATCTACAACGAGGAGAAGGTGCGGAACGAGATGTTCCTCGCCTTCGGCTACTACGTCACCGAGTCGAGCGGTCACAACTCCGAGTACAACTGGTGGTTCCGCAAGCGCCAGGACCTCATCGACAAGTACTGCCTCGACGGCACGGGCTGGAACCCCGGCGAGTACGCCTACATCCTCCACGAGTATCAGAAGATGGAGAAGGGCTGGAAGAAGGGCATCGAGGCCTGGCTGAACGACCCGAAGCCCCTGAACCTCGCGCGCGGCCACGAGTACGCCGCCTCCATCATCAACGCCTGGATGGGCGGCGAGATCTTCCGGTACAACGGCAACGTCGCGAACAAGAAGCTCGTGACGAACCTGCCGGAGAACTGCTGCGTCGAGGTGCCCGTCTTCGCCGCCAAGAACAGCCTGAACCCGGTCCACGTCGGCGACCTGCCTCCCACCTGCGCCCCGATCACCTGCCTCAGCGCGCAGGTCGAGGAGATGGCCGTCGAGGCCGCGCTCACCGGCAACCCCGAACTCGTCTACCAGGCGATCTGCTACGATCCGCTGACCGCCGCGTGCCTCTCGCTCGACGAGACCCGCGCCATGGTCAAGGCGATGCTCAAGAAGAACGAGCCCCACCTGCCGCAGTTCAAGACCATCAACTTCTGATCTCGCCGCTCCCCGGCCCGCCCCGTCTCGGGGCGGGCCGGACAGACGGCGAGGACGGGGCGCGCGATGCCGTCGGCCTGCTTCCACCTCACGGTTGCCGAAGGGAAGCGACTCATCGCCCGAGCCGTCGCTCGGATTCCCGCGGTCCGCGAAGCCCTGCGGGACGGCCTCATCGCGATCGGCAAAGGTTCGACCAATGCCTACGTCGCCGAGGAACTGCTTGGGCGCCCCATCGAG
>CAZCER010000766.1:0-2387 GCA_964497385.1 uncultured Armatimonadia bacterium
AGGACGACCGTCATGTTCGTGTTCCGCCGGCACGCGTGCAGGAGATGGTTCCCGCCGATCCCGCAGAGGTCCCCGTCCCCGCTCACGACCACGACCGTGAGATCGGGACGGCACAAACGCACTCCCTCCGCCACCGGCACCGCGCGCCCGTGCAGCGAGTGGATCGAGTCGCACGCGAAATAGCCCGCCGTCCGCCCCGAGCATCCGATGCCCGAGACCACAACGGTGTCTCGCGTCGTCTTGCCCAGATCGATCAGCGCGTCGATCAGGGCCTTCATGACGGTCCCGTTGCCGCATCCCGCGCACCAACTCGTGGGCAGCCGGTCCGTCCTCAGAAAGTCTTCTCTGTCCATGGTCAGGCCCCACTGATCTCGGCGAGACTCTCTTCGAGTCCCAACACGTCGAGGTCGCCGCCGATCACGGGAAGCGAGTGCACCTCGCCGTGCACGATCCGCTGGACGACCTTCACGTACTGCCCGGAGTTCATCTCCACCACGATCGTCCGGTCGTAGAGGCGTGAGATCTGACCCACCTGCTCCATCGCCGGATACATCATGATCGGGCGGTAGATCGCGTACCGATGCGCGAGCGGCATCACCGCGCGCGCGAGACTCCCGAAGCAGACCACGAGCGTGTCCGCCGTCGGGTTTGGGATGTACTCGTAGGCGCCGTAGTGCTCGCCCACTTGCCGTTGCTTCTCGAGACGCCGCGCGATCTCGGCGCGGTGGTTGTCCGGGTCTTGCGGCGTCGGCGTGGCGCCCCGATGCGTCAGACCCGTGAAATGCCGCCCCCCAACCCCGAGCGGCGCGCGCTTGCGCTCGTGAATGTGCACCGACGGCTGCGCGGTCACCGTCTCGTACAGATGCCCGATGTAGCCGTCCGACAGCAGGATCACCGGCGACTCCGAGTCCTCGGCCGCGTTGAACGCCCGGATCGTGTAGTCGTAAAGTTCCTGGACCGAACACGGGTAGAACACGATCGGGAAGTAGTCCCCGTGCGAACCGTAGGCGGCCTGAAGAACGTCGCCCTGCGCCGGAAGCGTCGGCATGCCCGTCGCCGGGCCGACCCGCTGCACGTCCACGATCACGAGCGGAGTCTCCATCATGTGCGCCAGCCCGACGGCCTCCTGCATCAGCGAGAAGCCCGGGCCCGACGTCGCGGTCATCGCCTTCTTGCCCGCGAGCGACGCCCCGATGATCGACATGATCGAACTGATCTCATCCTCGAACTGGACGGCCGTGATGCCTTCCTGCTTCACCAGGTACTGCAGCACCTCCGACGCCGGCGTGATCGGGTAGCCCCCGAAAAACTCCATGCCCGCATGGAGCGCCCCCAGCGCCACGGCCTCGTTGCCTTGCATGAGGCGTCGTTCCATCACTCTCGCCCTTCTCCGGCTGGCGCAGCCTCCGGCGCGCCCGCCTCCACGTCCTTGAGGCGCGTCGCGCGGATGGCGAAGTCCGGACAGTGCATCTCGCACAGACCGCAGCCCGTGCACTTGTCCGCCGCCGTCAGCAGCCCCTCCTCGAAACTCAGGTTCTCCACCGGGCAGAGCGCCACGCAGATCCCGCACTGCTTGCAGCGCTCCAGGCGGATCGTCACCGAACCTCTTGGCACAGCCTTCAACCTCCCGTACTCTCTCAATCCACACGGACGCTTGGGCGGCCCGCGTCAGTCGCCCGAAGGCGGCTCTTCGGCGCTTTCGGCCGCAGGCCCTCCGCCCGCCGAAGCGGCGCGCGCCCGCAGGGCGTCCACCATCTCGGCCGTGGCGGCCCGACCGCCCAGCGGAGCCCGCTCGCGGTGCGCCGACCCGTGGTAGTCCGAACCGGCCGTGGCCAAGAGCCCCAATCTCTCGGCGAGAGCCGCGTAGCGCCGCTCATCCTCGGGCGAGTGCGCGGGATGGCGCGCCTCCACGCCCGCGAGCCCAAAGGGAACCAACCGCTCGATCACGCGGTCCAGCCCCGTCATCCCCGGGTGGGCGAACACCGGCGCGCCGCCGTCCTCGACGATCGTTCGCACCGCCTTCTCCGGGTCTATGACCTGCTGCGGCACGTAGGCCGGAGCGCCCCGCCGAAGGTAGGTGCGCATCGCCTCGCGCACGTCGCGCGCAAGCCCCTTCGACACCAGGACCTCGGCGATCGCCGCGCGCGCGGCCGCGCGCGGCCCGTGCGACCGGACCAGTTCCTCCTCGGTGATCGCCACACCTTGGGCGCGAAGCCGCCGGAGCATCTCACGCGCGCGCTCCACGCGAGCCCGCCGAACCGCCCGAAGCAGTGAATCGAGCGGCCCGCCGGAGGGTCGTACGAAGTACCCCAAGATGTGGCACTCGAAGGGGCCCTCGTACGCCGTCACCTCAACGCCAGCAATGACCTCGATCCCGGCACGGCCTC
>CAZCER010000767.1:0-2385 GCA_964497385.1 uncultured Armatimonadia bacterium
CGAGAACCTCTCCGAGATCGGACTCACGATGCGCGTCCAGGGCGGAGGCCTTCTGGACGCCTACGAACTCCCGACCAACAACCAGTCCGGAACCTACCGGCTCACCGTTACCGGCCTGACCTACGGAACGCCCATCGTCACCGGAACCGGCGCCCTCACCGTAGCCGCCTCCACCATGCAGGCGGCGGGGGCCTTCGAGATGCAGATCGACGCGGCCGGAAACACCGTCGCCGGAACGGTGCGCTACATCCCCGCCGTGAACGGCGGCGTGGCCCCCACCGATCTGCAGCTCGCGCAACTCAACGCCCTCAACGCCGGCGGCGTCCCCGCGAACCTCTCCACCTTCGGCGTCACGATCGCCGGCCCGTTCGCCGCGGGCGATGTGCGCATCGACGCACCCGTCGCCACAGCGACCGTCCAGTCGGAGTTCTTCCCGATCGACGGCACCGTGCCGATCGTGACGATGGACGTCATCGAGGCCTACTCCGTGAACGAACTCGAGACCTCGATCCCCGGCGGGAAGATCATCACCGGCGAACTCCACGTCGGAGGTCAGTCGATCATCACCTCGACCTCCCGCGTCCGGGAGATGGACCGCGACCTCGCCCTCGAACTGGGCGTCGAGTCGAGCGTCGGCGCGCGCACCAATCGAGCCGAGGCGAACGTGGCCGCGATCGAGCGCGATATCGTGAACTTCACCGAACTCCTCAGCCGCATGGAGGACCTCGACGTCGCGAGCGCCCTCGTGGACCTGCAGGAGATCGAGAACCTCTACGAGTCGGTCCTTGCCGTGGGCGCGCGCGTGATTCAGCCCACGCTGATGGACTTCTTGCGCTAGACTATTGGCAGGATGCCTATCACGCCGGCACAAGCGAGTGAGCAGTCGCTCAAGGCGCGGCCGACCCCGCGCCTGAAGGTCGAAACGCGCCTGGAGCCGGCCATCGAGCGGGAGCGCGTCCAGGTGCAGATCCGGAGCACTCCGCCGTCGCTGACCGTCGACGGCTCGACGATGCGCGCCGCCCTGAACTTCCGGACGACCACGCAACTGCGCCAGTACGCCGTCGCCAACTGGAAGCAGGCGGGCGCCGAGGCGATCGACCGGATCGTCGCGCACGCCCACCGACTTGAGGACATCCACAATCGTGAGCGAAACGCGATCGCGAACCTCGCGCGGGAAGAGTCTCGCGAGACCGACCCGCCGAGGCTGGAACTCGATCACTTGCCCGTTCCTGACGTCCGCTACATCCCGAAGGAGATCGACATCGAGTTCCGAACGGTGGGAGGGCCGACGGGGTTGTACATGCGGCGGCCTGAGATCCGCTTCGAGTAGCCAGACCGCGCGGCCGCCGGGGGACGCGCATCGAGGGACCCTATGACCGAAAGCATGGAGAAGCCAACCGAAGCGACCGCCGAGGCGCCGAACGGGGAGTCCACCGTCGTCGTAAGCACGGTGCGCTTCGGCGAGGTGACCGTGCCGGGCAACCAGGTGCTGGAGATGAGTTCTCCCATCCTCGGCTTCGCCGCCTCGAAGCACTACTGCATACTGCCCCCCGCCGGCGGCGAGGAGTCGCCGTTTCGTTGGCTCCAGTCAATGGACGACGACAGACTCGCCTTCGTGGTCGTGAACCCCTTCGACTTCTTCCCCGACTATGACATCGAGATCCCGACGCCCGACCAGCGCGAACTCGAACTCGAGACCACCGAGGAGTGCGCCGTCCTCGCCATCGTGACCATCCCCGAGGCGAACCCCAAAGCGCTTACCGCGAACCTCGTGGCGCCTCTCGTCATCAACGCGCGCACCAAGCGGGCCCGCCAAGTCGTGCTCTACGAGTCCGGCTACACGACCCGCCACCACCTGCTCCCCGAGGAAGCCCGCGCCGAGGCCCCGCCCGGCGGCGACGAGGGGAGCGTCGCCGAGTGACCCCCCGCCCGTCCGCTCAAAACCCGACGCACGGAGGCCGCCAGTGCTCGTACTGACCCGGAAGGTCGACGAGAGCATCATGATCGGCGACGACGTCCGAATCACCGTCGTCGCCGTCAAAGGCGACCACGTACGCGTCGGAGTCGACGCGCCGCGCTCCGTCCCCATCCATCGCCTCGAGATCTACGAGGAGATCTGCCGCACCAACGTCGAGGCCTCCGCCACGTCGGCCGCGCCCGACCAGCTCGCCGCCCTCGCCGGCATCCTGGGCCGACCCGGAGGCAAGAGACCCACCCTCGCGCCGGCGAAGCCTGACCCCGAGGCGTAACCGTGCGGTCGCGGCTTCTCGCTCTCACGATCATCCTCCAGGCGGTTCTCGTGCTGTTCCTCTGCGCATGGGTGCTCGGCCTGCTTCGGCCCATCGGCATCCCGGGCCAGTGGGCCTGGATTCCGGCGGGCGAAGC
>CAZCER010000768.1:0-2380 GCA_964497385.1 uncultured Armatimonadia bacterium
GGTCCCTCGCACGACGAGCCGGAGCGTCGGGTGGCCACAAGGCGCTGGTGGAGCTTGCCTGTTCGGCTGGTCGAGTCGGCCTCCCTCGCGGTCGACCGCGAAGCGCTCATCCTGACGCCGGAACTCCCGAACTCCTGGCTGCGGGTTCGCAACACCGGGATCGCCGATGTGTACGTCACGGCTTCGGTTCGCGACGACGAGAACGGCGCACGGTTCGAACTCGGCTGGATTCCGTCCGGAATGGGCCGCGAGACTCCCACTCCGGGCGAGCGCCGGATCGCGCGCGACGATGCGGCTCGCTTGGTCCTATCCTCGGCGGGCGTCGCTCCGGGGCGATACACGCTGCGCCTGGAGAAGGACCTGGGGATGGAGGCGGAGCGGCCGACCGAAATCCCGATCTTCGTGCTGCCTCCCGCCCGGGAGGAGCGAGAGCTGCCGGCGTGCTCGGTCGGGATCGACTTCGGCACTTCGAAGTGCGCGGCGTGCTTCATGGTCACGGGCGAGAACGCGCTCCGACCGGTGCTTTGGGAGCGCGACCCGTCGCGCGACCGACCGGGCAGGGAGTTGCTCGTTCCCCCCAGGCTGGAGTGGCTCTCACGCGGCGACCCGAACTTCGGGTACCACGCCTCGGAGCGCTCGGTCGTCGACGCGAGCGGCTCGCAGGTCTCGCTCGTCGTTGAGAGCGTGAAGTCGCATCTGCGGCACGGAGCGCCGGGTGAGCTGCTGCCTCCGGTCCGGGAGTTCCTCTCCCTCGCGTCGGAGGACCCGAACCGGCCCGCGCTGGCTGAAGCCCTCAGAGGCTGGCCGTGCGAGCGCGTCGCGGAGTTCATCCTCGGCGAGCTGATCGAACAGACCGCGATGGCCATGACGCGCGGCGGGGAGGGCACGGAGTTCGGCGGCGGCGCGACCCCGCTCAGCCCGGATACGGCGCTCTGCATCTCGCATCCCGTGGTGCAAAGCGCGGGCGAGAAGCAGTACGCCGAGTGGCTCCTCGCGGCGGCAAGGTCGCTCAAGCGGGAGGGCGCGATCGAACTGGTCGCCGAGCCCGAATGCGCCGCCATCGACCTCGTCTCGTCGCTCCGCGAGCTGGTTCCCGACGACTACCGCGCGCTGATCTCGAAGAGCCGCGGGCGCGATCCCGTGATCGTGATGGTCGTCGACAGCGGCGCCGGCACGACGGACGCGGCCTACCTGCGCCTCGACTTCGCGGGCGGCGAGTCGGTCCTGGAGGTCATCGAGAACGGGCGTTTCATGAGCGAGTTCGCGGGCAACCTCGTCGACTACGCCCTCGCGCGCTACCTCGTCGAGGAGTACTTCTCGTCAAGGCGCGCGGCCAACCCTCCCGCCGCGCCCCCCTACGACGGGCATGCGCCCGCGGCGGACGGCGGCGTGTGGTGGAACTGGGTCGTGCCGAGGATCGACGACCAAGGCCGGACCGTCGCCTCCGAAGACGACCGCGACGCCCGCCACGCCTTCGCCCAGGTCCAGGCCGCGGTGCGCTACCAGAAGGAGGTCGAGTGGCGTCCCGAGCAGGAGCGCGCGCTCGCCTACACATTCCACGGAGAGCGCGTCACGATGGACGAGCGCGCCATCTCGGAGGTCATCGCGAGTCAGGCCAGGGCCATGATTCGCGTGAGCCACGCGGCCCATTTCGCGCCTCCGGAGAGCGGTCCCGCGAGCCTCTGGGAACTCCACAGAGCGGTGCTCCGCAGCCTCAGCCAGGGCGAGGGTCACGAGGCGATCAACCTCGACTACATCATCCTATCCGGAGGCAACAGCCTCCTCCCGGAACTGACGCAGGTTCTCGCCGAGAGCTTCTTCGAAGGCCTTCCGAAAGAGCAGTGGGGCCGCAGGATCCTCATTCCGCGCGATGTGCGGACATTGCGCTGCCAGGTCGCTCGCGGCGCGGCGCGGCGAGCCACGTTCCACATCCGCGACCGCGCGCCGTTTGCGCTGGTGCTCCAACTCGGGGCGGTGCGTCCGGGTGGAGAGCCGCGGATCCTGGAAGTCGAGGCTTTCGCCGCGGGGGCGCCCCAGGGGGCCCGCTTCTTCGTCGGCAACGATCGCGAGGGCTGGACGCGACCCGACGGCGGGGAGACCGGCTCGGCGGGGAGCCACTTCCGCGTCGAGAGCGGCGGGGAGCACCGCTGGGAGGCGCGGGTCCTGGCCGCGCTGCCCGAGGGCGGCCGTGTGGACCTCACGCCCGAGCCCGTCACGCTTCGGCATGACCAGGGCGTCGGGAAGCTGGGTGTGCTCCTCCTGTGCGAGAAGACAGAAGAGGGGCGCGTGGCTGTGAGCGTCGAGCTTTCGGTCGTGCGGGAGGCGGACGAGGCGCGCTCCCTGAGCGATGAGGATCGCACCGTGCGGACGAGCCACGTGG
>CAZCER010000769.1:0-2371 GCA_964497385.1 uncultured Armatimonadia bacterium
GAGAGCCGCTCCGCGTGGGCTACCTCGTCGATATGTTCGGACACACGGGGCAGACGCCGCAGATCCTCCGCGGCTTCGGGATCGACAACGCGCTCCTCTTCCGCGGTCTCCACGATGACCTCCCCGCCGAGGCCGAGTGGCAGAGCCCCGACGGAAGCCGCGTACTGCTCCTCAAGATGCCGTGCGATGTGGCGTACTCCGACTTCTTCTACTACGTCCGCCACCCGCTCGCAGCGGAGGGCTTCACGGTCGAGAAGGCCCTCCCGCTCGTCGACGACCTCGTCCGCTTCGAGGAGGGCAGGTCGCTCACCCGCGAACTCCTCTTCATGGACGGCGTGGACCACATCGAGATCCTCCCCGAACTCCCCGACCTCATCGACGCCTGGAACGCCGATCCGGAGCGCGGCGCCCTCTGCGAACTCGTCCACGCCGCGTTCCCCGAGTACCTCGAGGCGCTTCGCCCGGCGCTCGTGGGCAAGGAACAGAAGACCCTCGAGGGTGAGCTGCGCCTCCCGAACAAGAGCGGGCGCCTCTCGCAGCTCTTCTACGGCTTCCACTCGAGCCGCGTGTGGATCAAGCAGCGGAACGACGCGTGCGAATCGCTCCTCACGCTCCAAGCCGAGCCCCTCGCCCTCGCGGCGTGGCTCGGGGGAGCGAAGCATCCGTCGGGGCTCCTCGACCTCGCCTGGCGGCACCTCCTGAAGAACCAGCCGCACGACTCGATCTGCGGTTGCTCCGTCGACCAGGTTCACAAAGACATGGTCTACCGCTTCGACCAGTGCGAACTCATCGGCCGCGAGGTCCTCCGGCGCGCGGCGAACGCGCTCTTCCCGCCCGCGGAGCCCGGCACGTCGGTCGCGCTCACGCTCCTGAACGCCTCAGGCGTGCCGGTGAATGACGTCGTCGAGGTCGAGGCCGCGTTCCCGCACCCGCGCCCGAGGGAGTTCCGCCTGCGCGACGGAGAGGGCAGGGAGGTCCCCGTCCAGTTCCTCGGCGAGCGCCAGGCCGCGCCCGGCATGGACGTGAAGCACCGCGCGATCCCGCACGGGACCTGCACCGACTTCCTGCGGCTCGCGCTTCCGGCGGAGATCGGCCAGGTCGGGTCGACCACCCTCACCGTGGAGCCGTCCGACACCCGAGTCGAGCGCCGGGGCTCGCTCTCGCCCGCGCCCAACGCGCTCGACAACGGCGTTCTGCGCATCGAGGCCGCCGCGAACGGAACGCTCACCCTCCTCGACCACCGGAGCGGCGCCATCACCGAGGGCCTCCTGCTCTTCGAGGACACCGGCGACGTCGGCGACGGCTGGACCTACCGGGCCCCCGCATTCGATGAGGTTGTCACCTCCCACGGCGCCGCCGCCGACATCTCCCTCGCCGAGAACGGCCCCCTGCAGGCGTCGCTCCGGATCGCACTCACGCTGCGCGTCCCCGCGCACGCGGCCGGCAACCGCCGGTCCGATACCCGCGTCGATCTCCCCATCGTGGCCACGGTGACGCTCCGCAAGGGCGAGCCGGTCGTCCGCATCTCCGTGCACCTCGAGAACACCGCGCGGGACCACCGTGTGCGGGTCCTGTTCCCGTCGGACCTCGAGACCGCGAGCCAGTGGCAGGACGGGGCCTTCGACATCGTCGAACGTCCCATACGCGTGCTCGACACAGACGGCTGGAACGAACCGGCGGAGGAGATCCTCCCACAGCAGTCCTTCTCGGCGGTGTCCGACGGAGAGTTCGGCCTCGCCGTCGTCGCCCCCGGTCTCAAGGAGTCCTGTGTGCGTGACGACCCGAGGCGCACCGTGGCAATGACGCTCTTCCGCTCCTTCAACGCGACGGTGGGCACATCGGGTGAGATCGGCGCGCAGGTGCTCGGGGGGCACGAGTTCCGCCTGTGCCTCGTGCCTTTCGAGGGCGCTGTGCGCGAAGCGGGGCTCCCACTCGTCGCCCAGAGGATGCGCGCGCCGGTCGCCTGCCAGGTCATCGCGCCCGGCGCCGACGGCCCCGCCTGCACCGACCTCGTCTCGTGGACGCCCGAGTGCCTCGTGCTGAGCGCTCTCAAGCGAACGGAGGACGGCGGAGCTATCCTCTTGCGGCTCTGGAACCCGACCGACCGCGCGCTCGAGGGGACCCTCACGACCGCCTGGCCTCTCTCCTCGGCCGCGCTCGCGAACCTGGCCGAGGAGCCCGGCGAGGCGCTGCCGGTGACCGACGGGCGAGCCGCATCCTTCACCGCCGGCCCGCGGAAGATCGTGAGCCTGAGGCTGACGGTCCGGTAGGCGAGAGACTGTAGCGCCGGCATCCTGCCCGCACCATGTCGGTAGGCGGACCGTCCCGGTCCGCGCCGAGGCCGGTTGGCATGCGCCACCCGCTCGCCGCG
>CAZCER010000770.1:0-2360 GCA_964497385.1 uncultured Armatimonadia bacterium
CTCTCCCCGCGCGTCCTTCGACTGCTCGGCCTGAACTGCGGCCTCGCGCTCAGGATGTGCGGCGCGGGGAGAGGGTAGGGTGAGCGGCCCCGCGCTACCTCAGAACAGCCCCGTGATCGTCCCATCCTCCGCGATGTCCATGCTCACCGCAGCCGGCGTCTTCACGAGCCCCGGCATGGTCATCATCTCGCCCGTGAGGGCCACGATGAACCCCGCGCCGGCGCTTGGCGAGGCGTCGCGCACGGTGATCTTGAACCCCTTCGGACGGCCCACGATCTTCTCGTTGTCCGTGAGCGAGTACTGCGTCTTCGCCATGCACACAGGCAGGTTCCCCAGCCCCTGCTCCTCGAACAGCGCGAGCGCCTTCTGAGCCGCCGGGAGCAGCTCCACACCGTCAGCTCCGTACACCCTGGTCGCGATCGTCTCGATCTTCTCCGCGAGCGGCACATCATCGGGGTAGAGCGTGTGGAAGCCCCCGCTGCCCGCCGCGAGTTCCGCCTGCACGCGGCTCGCGAGCCCCTCGCAGCCGGCCCCACCGTCGGTGTAGGCGTTGCAGATCTCGCAGGGAACGCCCTTCTCCTCGAGGAGGGACTTCAGGAGGCTGAGTTCCGCGTCACTGTCCTGCCCGAAGCGGTTCACAGCGACAATGGCCGGCAGCCCGTGCTGCTGGATGTTCGCGACATGGGCCTCGATGTTCGCGATGCCCTTGCGGATGGCTTCCGCGTCCGGGGCGTGAAGGTCCGCCTCGTTGCCGCCCCCAGCCCGCTTGGTCGCTTTGAGGGTCACGGCGATCACGCTCAGCTTCGGCTTGAGGCCCGCCTTGCGGCACTTGATGTTGAAGAACTTCTCGGCCCCGAGGTCCGAGGCGAACCCGGCCTCGGTGACAACGGTGTCTCCGAGCTTCAGCGCGGTGCGCGTCGCGAGCACGGTGTTGCAGCCGTGCGCGATGTTCGCGAAGGGGCCGCCGTGCACGAAGGCGGGCCCGCCCTCAACGGTCTGCACCAGGTTCGGCTTGAGCGCATCTTTCAGCAAGAGCGCCATCGCCCCATGCGCCTTGAGGTCGCTCGCGCGCACGAAGGTCTTGTCCCTGCGGCTCCCGACGATGATGTTCGCGAGGCGCTCCTTGAGGTCGGTCATGTCGAGCGCGAGGCAGAGGATCGCCATGACCTCCGAGGCCGCCGTGATCTGGAAAAACGTCTCACGCGGGACCCCGCCGTTCACGCCGCCCATCCCCACGACAATGTCCCGGAGCGCCCGGTCGCACATGTCCATGACCCGAGACCAGGTGATCCTCCGCACATCGAGACCGGTCTCGTTCCCGAACTGGAGGCTCGAGTCGAGTAGCGCCGCGAGGAGGTTGTGCGACGAGGTGACCGCGTGGATGTCCCCGGTGAAATGGAGGTTTATGTCCTCCATCGGCAGCACCTGCGAGTACCCGCCTCCGCAGGCCCCGCCCTTCATGCCGAAGCACGGCCCGAGCGACGCCTCCCGCAGGCACGCGATCGTCTTCCGACCCGCCCGCATGAGAGCCTGGGTGAGCCCCACCGTGATGGTGGACTTGCCCTCACCGCTCTTGGTCGGCGTCATCGCGGTCACGAGGATCAGATCCCCGTCCGGCTGATCGCGGAGGCGCTCCAGGACCGACAGCTCGACCTTGGCCTTGGTGCTGCCGTAAGGGATGAGTTCGTCGGGCCGGATGCCCGCGTCCGCGGCGACGTCAGCGATCGGCCTTAATCGCGCCTCCTGCGCCACCTCGATGTTCGAAATGCCCACGTGTGTTCTCTCCATTCATCGTCTCACGCGGGGCGCGTCCCCGCAGGTAGTGTTCGGTTGCCCGTCCCAGCTTCGGGCTCGCGCCCCCGCCTCCCTGCCCACCGCGAACGAGTACGCACCGGCAGGACACTGCCGGTACCCGTTGGGAGACAGGGGCCTGGCGCGGTGACGGTAGGCATTGGGCCAAGGTAGTGGAGGGGCCGAATGCCTGTGGTGAGCCCCGTCGAACCAGGGTGTCGCGAGGAACGAGCGACGGGGCCCCCATCCGGCCCAGCGCCCGTGCTACCACTGCCGCATCCCGCGCGTCGTCGGCGGACGCGAGGGCGGTGGTGGCAGGCGAGCCGATCACCGGGGCGAAGTGGCGTCCGTGTCTGCCCTGGTGTCCGTGAGGCCCTCTGCCCGGCAGTCTCTGAGCGCCATCAGACCGAGCGCGCCCCAGTGGCTCAGCTCCGCGTCCTCGTCGGCGGCCAGGCGTTCGAACGTCTCGATGACCTCCGGAGGAGCGGCGCCCAGAGCGATCACACTGAGCACGAGCCACCGCGCCGCTGTGTCCCGCACCTCGGCATCCTCATCATCCAGACCTCTGA
>CAZCER010000771.1:0-2360 GCA_964497385.1 uncultured Armatimonadia bacterium
GGTCGATCATCTTCTTCTGATCCCAGCTCGCGTACTGCTCCTTCGGGTGGTTCACACTACCCGGGATTCGCCCGGTCGCGTACTCGTCGGGGGTGCGCACGTCGACAAGAAGAAGCGGCTGGCCGTCCGACATGAGGGCCTGAAGCTCGGCCGAATCGATGTCGGTGCGGGGCGCCAGGGCTGTCGTGTTCGACGAGCAGTGCGACAGCATCACGCAAGCGCCCGCCAGGCACGGGGCGCCTGCGCATAGCAGCTTCCTTCGGGTCATAGTCCCTCTCCTGTTGGGTGTCGCGGCAGTGGCTACCAGGCCGCCAGGATAGCACACGGCCGCAGACCGGGTGAAGGACGAGCGGAGCGCGCGGAAGTTGACAATCGGGCCGTGCGAGTGCTAGCTTCCATGGCAGACTCCGAGTGAAGGGCGGACGCCAAACGGGCGTCCTCCCGATGTGGAACGCTCGTCGGAGGAGGCGCGAGACATGCGGATCCTTGTCGTGATCGGGTCGGCCCTGGCCTTGGCGCTCGCCGTGGGGTGCGCCCCGCAGGGCTTCCAGCCCGCGAACGCCGTCTTCCGGTTCACGGACGCGAACGGAAACCTCATCCAGGTCATTGGCCAGCAGCCGCAGGACCTGGAGCAGGGCGTTGTCGTGAAGAGCAGTCCCACGGTACTTCCCGACGGGCGCGAGGCGGTGCAGGACATCGTGGTCTTCGACCCGATGGAGGTTCCGCCGAACGAGTACGTGCTCGAGTCGCTGCCCGGCGGCCTCGTCTCGATCACCGGCGGAAGTTTCGACCACTACGTCCTCACCCGCCCCAAGCTGCAGGGGGAGTAAGGCGGGCCACCATGCTCGCGGCGCTCGTCTGGTCCGGCGTCCTGTGTCTTTGGGCGTCCGGCGACCCCGTCACCTCGCTGTCGGCTGATGGCGCACGCGTCCTCGTGAATGGCGCCCCCACGTTCCTCGTCGGACAGATGTCCGCCAAAGCGGAGCAGGGGCGGTCCCTCGCCGAACTCCAGCAGATCGTCGACGTCATGATGCTTCCCTGCGGGATGAACCTGTGGATCGGCTCCCTCGGCGAGATCGACTACAGCGCCTGGAACTCCCTGGTAAACCACCAGCGCGGGACGGAGCCCGAGCCGGAGCCCCTGGAGTATCCCTGGCGGCGTACCGGAGACGGCGACACGCTGTTCGGGGGCCCGAGGTTCGATCTCGATGACTGGAACGTGGGTTACTTCGCGACACTGAGGGCTCGCGTCGACCTCCTAAACGCCTCGGGCATCGTCCCTGTCGTCGGCCTCTTCTCCGAGCACGCCATCGACCACCCGCTTCACTGGCGCGGCCACCCGTTCCATCCGGCGAACAACGTGAACCCTCTCGGGCTTCCCGAGGACGATGCCATACCGGAGTTCTTCACGAGCCCGCCCTGTCTGCGCACTCAGGAGGCCTACGTTCGCCGGGTGCTCGCAACGCTCTCGGGAGCGCACTACATCCTGAGCCCCTTCGGCGAAGTGAACGCCGCGCCGGACGCCTACCTCACCCGGTGGCTCGCTCTCTTCCACGACTGGCGGGAGTCAACGGGTGACGAGTTCCTGGTCTGTCTGTCGGGCCCCCGCGAGGTGCTCGACCGGATCGCCGCGCATCCGGCGGTCGATCTCGTGGACGCGTACTGCTACCACGACGGCGTGTATGACGCGCCCGAGGTGAACGCGCCCGACGGGCCGCTGGGTCTGACGGCGACGATCCGTGAGGTCCGCGAGCGCTACGGGAAGCCCGCAGGGAGGCTGTACTTCAAGTACGGGTACCCCTATGCCGACGCGACCTCCCCTTGGGCCGACCCCGCGACCGGCACCGACGGCGGAGGCCCACCCGAAGCGGCGAGCGATGCGCTCCGAGCGGTCTACGAGGCGGGTGGCTTCGCGCTGTTCCTCAAGATGGCGTGGCGGCGCGACCGGGGCGCCTATCTCCAGCCCGACCGCTGGTCCGCGGACATCCGGGACTTCGTGGAGAGCATCGAGGGGGTCCGGTGAGCGGCCCGCCCCCAGTCCACGCCCGCTCCCGCGGGACAGGCCACCGTGCCTGTCGCCGGCCCCGATGGGCGGCGCGCCCAGCTCCGTGGGACAGGCCTCCGTGCCTGTCACCGGGGTCTGCTCGGGTCGAGACGACCCGACTACCCGAACCGCGGGGTGGGCGGCGCGTCTCGCGGCGCGCGCGTGCGGGTGGGCGGGTGGCCGGGTGCGGTACGATGCGAGGCGGGGGGGTGCTACCCCATCCGTCCGTCGGCTAGGAAAGCGCTTCGCGAGGACTTCCGTGAGTCCTCTTTTCTGACTATACGAAAGTTACGAGGAACGCCACATGCGCGGCGCA
>CAZCER010000772.1:0-2343 GCA_964497385.1 uncultured Armatimonadia bacterium
CCCCCTCGAGAGGGATCAGGTCCTGAAAGCTCCAGGGCCGGAAGAGAGTCGAGTCGGTGATCGTCACGAGGCCGTTCTCGGGGTTCCGCGGAGTGAAGCGCATCGCGCGATCGAGCGCCTCGGCGGTCTGCCGGAAGGGCTCCAGGTCACCGTGCAACTCCCAGTACTTGTGGCAGAGAAGCACCATCATCGGCGACTGGTCGGTCGAGCCGTGCGCCGAGAGAGGGTTCTCCTCTCCACCCGGGGAGTACACGCCCTTCCCGTCCGCGCGAACGCGGTCGGGCATGCAGCCATCGGCGCGCTGGGCGGCGGCGAGGAAGAGGTAGCCCGCTCGTATCTCCTCGCGCGTGAACGCCTCCGGGAGGCCCTCGATCATGTAGTACCAATCGCGCACCCAGAATTGGCCGTAGGCGCCGGTCGCGTCGGGGGTGAACATCCGGACCCCGCTGTCCGAAAGGCGGCTCCCGCCGCGGAGGATCCCCCGCGCCCGCTCCACGAGCCACGCGTAGTGGTCATCAAGCTTGCGCTCGAGGTCGGCCGGCAGCGTCTTCCCCGTGGCCTCAAGATGGGCTCGGAGGAGCCGAGCGCCCTCGAGCGGCATGGCGGCGCTCGTGCAGTACTCAGGCACGCCACGGCCGTGGTCGTTGATCCACTCGTTCACATCGCCCGTGGTGCGGAAGTCCTCGACGGCGGCGACGAATGTCCCGGCGGCCTTCACCTCGTCGCGAGGCATGAGGGCGGCCATGAACCACGGGAGCGGGGTGGCCCAGTAGCCCCCGTCGTGGTAGGCGCCATCGTCACGCAGGCGCGCGGCGTCGGCGGGGTCCACACTCGGCGCGGTGACCGAGAGGGCAAGAAGCTGGGCGAGCGCGAGCATGGTCGGCCTCCGGGTGGTCGGGATGGGCGTGTGTTCGCCGGGCGGGAGGCGCGGGCCTGTCGCTCGTCACTCGACCGGCCGGGCTACCCGCTTGCGCACAGAAGTTCGCGTGTGGTCTGAAGCAGCTTGTCGCCGGCGTCGGGCTCCAGCTTGCTCGACCGGCACAGCCAGGTCTCGTACCCGCCTTCTCGGAACGCCTCGCGGGTCGGAACGTAGCCGTGCAGTCCGTTCACGAGCGACGCGATCATCGTGTGCCGCGCGGGACTCAGGCGACGGAGCCGGCGGCTGAAGGCTGAGAAGATCTCGCCCTGCCACCCGACGATCATCCCGTCCCCCACACTCAGCGCGATGACCTCGCCCGAGACGCGATCGGACTCCTGGAGTTCCTGAGCCAGCAGTACGAGTTCACGCTTCGCGATGAGCGGCTGGTCTTGGGGGATGGGGAACAACTGGTCGCCCAGCGCTTCGCGAGCCGCCGCCACCTCGGCGGGGTCGGGGGTGCGGACCAGGAGTTCGCGCGTGCGGATCCCCGACGCGATGCACACGTCCACCGCACGGGGAGCGTAGACGAGACCGCCGGAGAGCGCAGCGAGCGCCGTACCCATCCGCTCCATCGCCCGCTCACCGTACCCGCTCCAGGACGGGTCCTCCACGTCGTCGGGCCCCACGTCGCCGCAGAACCCGTTGAGGTACAGGGCGACGCAGTCGCCGCCCCAGAGCCCCTTGAGACTCCGGCACGTCGCGCCCGGGTAGTCGCCCGAGTAGTAGCTCGCGCCGCCCACGCAGACGGGGTGGCAGGCGTGGTTCACGACCACCGAGATTGGCGCTCCGTCCGGCTGAAAGACGCCGAGGGCCGTGAAGGTGTCGTCAGGCACCCCCTCCGCCCTCAAGAGGCGCGGGTCGTCGCTCGCCGGGTGCATCGCCACGGTTCCGTCGGACATGTGGAACCTGCGCGGGAACGCGAGGCCGGGGGCGCGCGTGGTATGCCAGGCGATTAGCGCGGGCTGCAGCGCGTCGGACGCGGCAGCCACAGCCTCGACCAGCGCGTCGACCTGCTTGTCCACCCACTCGTCGAGGCAGTGTGTGCCCAGGCCTTCCATCACGGGCGCGCCGGTATGGGTGTGCGTTGCATGTAGGATCAGGCGCTCAGGGGGGATGCCGCACCGATCGAGAATGCGCTCGCGTGCCTGAGCCACCACGCGGTTCTTGATCGACAGCGCATCGCACGACACGATCGCCGCGCGCTGGCTGCCATCGTCCAGAACGAGGGCCGAGACAAGCAATGGGTCCCGCACTCGCTCGGCGTACCGCACCAGCCACTGCCCCGGGATGGGCAAGCCAGGCGGCGGCGTGAAGTCCACTGAAGCCGCTCCCGCTCTCAGCATCGCGTCCTCCCTTGGCGACGAATGGGCCTCCCGCTCCGTCCCTCGATACGGCGCAAACCCCGCGCCTACTCGGGATGAGCG
>CAZCER010000773.1:0-2338 GCA_964497385.1 uncultured Armatimonadia bacterium
CGCTCGCAGGCGGCGGCTACGGCCTCTATCCGGCGTTCATCGACGGATGGCTCGACGCGGCCCCTCCCAACGTGACCTTCATCGACGGGTGTGAATCCGCGTACCGCTTCAACTCGGAGATCGAATACCTCAGCGCCGCGAACCGCATCAAGGGCGCCTGCCAGAACCTGATCTCGCCCGAGAACCGCTACCGCTATCGCGCCCAGGTGCAAGTCAGCTTCGGCGTGTACCTCGACGCCTACGTGAATCCCCCCGGCTCCACTTGGTACATCGATCCAGGCGAGCGGTCGCCGGTCGAGCGCCTTCGGCGCAACGTCGAAACGGCGCTTCGTGTGGCGGACGAGTACGTGTGGATCTACGGCGAGACCGCGAGCTGGTGGCCCACTCCGAATGACCGCGCGAACGCTCGCCGCTGGTGGGACGCGATGCCCGGGGTCGTCGATGCGCTGAACTCGCTCACGGACCCCGAGGGACTTGCGCGCCGCCTGATCGCCGAGGGCGGTCGGGAGAACCTCCTCAAGAATCCAGCGTTTTCCGAGGAGGACGCGGACGGGGGCGCGCCCCCGGGCTGGTCGTTCTGGCAAGAGGAGACCTCGACCGGCGCCTCATCGTGGGACCGCGACCTCGGCGCGGCGCGCCTCGCGGGCGTCAAGAACGGGTGCCTCGTTCAGTCCATGGAGGTCGCTCCGCACGAGCGGTGCGTCATCTCAGCGCGCACCCGCGGCGAGGGCGCGGGCGGCGCCTGGCTCCGGGTCCGCTGGCAGACCTCGGACGGCAAGTGGCACGCCGAGCAACTCGACAAGATCCTCGACCCGCAGCCTGTCGAAGGCGAATGGTCCGAGATCCTCGGCGTGGTGACCGCGCCGGAAGGCGCCGGGCGGCTCGTCGTTCTGCTCGGCGCGAGCGGCCAGCGCGAGGAAACCGACCGCATCTGGTATGACAATGCGGCCGTTCTGCGCCTGGACGACTGACGTGCTCTCGTGATCGGAGGACAGCGGTGCCGCGCTGGCTGAGCGTTCTGGTCGTCTTGGCGGTGGGCTCGCCGTGCTTGGCCCAGCCCCCGAGCGCGCCCATCGTCTACTCGACCGATCTCTTTCACCCGCACGATGACCCGGACGACCACTTCGACCTCGCCACCCTCTTCGCGCTTGAGGAGTTCGACATCCGCGGGGTGATCCTCGACCTGGGCGGGAGGCAGGCGGAGAAGCCGGGCTCCGTCCCTCTGCGGCAGATGATGCGCCTCACCGGGCGCGAGGTCCCCTACGCCCTCGGCCTTGCCGAGCCGCTCGCCTCGGCGGACGACACCGGTCTGGGCCAGCCGGCCGAGTACCAGGGGGGCGTCGAGCTTCTGCTGCGTGTCCTGCGGGAGTCGGACGAGCCCGTGACCGTCTTCCAGACCGGCAGCCTCCGCGACGTCGCCGCCGCCTACAACCGCGAGCCCGAGTTGATGAGAGCCAAGGTCGCCCGCTTGTACATCAACGCTGGGAATGGGGCCGTCGACCAGGGCGAGTGGAACGTCGGGCTCGACCGCGAGGCGTTCCACCGCATTGTGACGTCCGACCTACCGGTCCACTGGTGCCCCTGCTTCGGCGAGGACGGGTACGCCACGTACTGGCGCTTCCGGCACGCCGATCTGTTCGGCGCGCTCTCGGCGGAGATGCTCGCCTTCTTCTCTTACGCCCTCATGCCCGCTCCGGTCGCGATCGACCCGGCTGCGGCGATGGACGACGGGGCGCTGCTTGCGCTGCTGGATCCCGCGTGGCGCGACGGCCTCTGGGCGAGCGAGCGAAACATGTGGTGCACCGGGCCCTTCCTGCATGCCGCGGGGCGCGACGTGTGCGCGATGCCCGAGGGCGGCTATGCGGCGCTTCCCGTCGGGCCGGCCGGCGGAGGCGGGCCCGCGCCGGCCCGGGCATTCTCCTTCGAGCCGGTCCGCGTCTCGGTCGATGAGCGCGGCAGGGTGACTTGGGAGCCGGATGAGACATCCCGCTTCCGCATCTTCCATGTCGACAGTCCCGAGGCGTACCCTGCCGCGATGCTCGACTGCCTGCGGGGGCTTCTGGGCGAACTCGGCAGGGCCACTGTCATCGCCCCGGCCGCCCCGGACGTTCTGCCCTGTGTGGAGCCCGGGTCCTGGTGACGGTGAGGAGTGATCGCGCGTGGAAGAAGAGATGATCGGCTACTGCGGGTACCGGTGTCACCTGTGTGCGGCGAGATCGGACGACCCGGAGGTGCGACAGCGCCTTGTGGACGGGTGGCGCCGCATCTTCGGCCACCAGCACTACACCGTTGAGAACGTGCGCTGCGACGGATGCAAGGCCAATGGACGCCTCGCGGA
>CAZCER010000774.1:0-2334 GCA_964497385.1 uncultured Armatimonadia bacterium
CGGCTGCTCGCCGAGCACGGTCTCGCGCCGCGCGTTTGCGCGCTTCGGCGCGGCTCGCTGACCATGGCGGACGACGCCGCGCTGACGCTGGGTCGGAACGCCCTCTTCCGTCCGCATCCGGCTCTCTGTCTGCCCCTGAGTCTTCTGTACGGCTTGGGCGGGTCGGCGGAGGAGCGCGTTCGCGGCGCCGCCGCGGCCTACTTCGCGGAGCGGCTCGCCGACAACCCACCAGCCCACGTGCACGCGCACTTCCTGGGCGCCCCCACTCAGGTGGGGCACGCCCTGGCGCGCATGGTCGGCGCCAGTTTCTCGTTCGCCTGCCACGCCGCCGACGTTCTGACCGCCCCGCCGCCCGATGCGCTGGAGCACGCCGCCGTGTATGACGCGCACGTCATCATCGCGTGCACGGAGTACCTCCGCGACCACCTCGTCGGCGTCCGAGGCTATCCGCCCAAGAAAATCGAAGTCATCCATCACGGCGTCGACCTCGCCGCCATGCCGAAGCCGGCGGCGAGCCGCGGCCGAAGCTCCGGGCCGATTGTCGGTTTCGTCGGACGCCTGGTTCCCAAGAAGGGGCTCACTGCGCTCTTGGAGGCCGTGCAACCGCTCGTCGACGAACTGGGGCTCTCGGTGCGGATCGTCGGGGACGGCCCGGAGAGAGCGAAACTAACGAGCCTTGCGCAGGACTTGGGCCTCTCCGCCGCTGTGAGCTTTCTGGGCCCGAGGCCCTGGCGGGACGCGCTGGAGCTGATGCGCGAGTTCTCGGTGCTCGCGATTCCCTCTGTCGTTGCGCCCGACGGCGACACGGACGGCCTGCCCAATGTGGCTCTCGAGGCCGGCGCTCTCGCGGTGCCTGTCGTCGCCTCGAAGCTCGCGGGTCTTCCCGAGCTGCTCACCCACGAAGAGACGGCCCTTCTGGTCGAACCGGGCGACGCCGAGGCCTTGCGGGGCGCTCTGCGCCGCGCCGTGACCGATCGCGCCGGCGCGAAGGCCCGCGCGAAGCGGCTCTCGCAAGCCATCCACGCGTCGTGGTCGGCTCAGACGGCCGTCGCCCGCCTCGCGGAACTCATCGGCGAGGCGGTGGCCGTCCAGTCGCGCCTCGATCTGAAGGCCATCGAGGGGGCCCAGGCGTGACAGGCGTCCGCTCAGCCGGCTCCGCCCCGGTCGTTCTGGTCGCGGACGACGACGCCCTCCGCGAGACCCTGACCATGCTGCTGCGTTCCGAGGGCTACGTGGTCCACGGGGCGGCGGACGGCGAGGAGACGCTGGAATCGGTCCGAAGCCATCGTCCCGCCGTGCTTGTGCTCGACCTCGGCATGCCCCGCCGGGACGGCTTCGAGGTGCTCGCCGAACTGCCCACCCTCGATCTCGACACCCAGCCCCCCGACACCATCGTGCTGACGGGTCGCGCCGGCGCCGCCGATGGAATGCGGGCCATTCGGGCCGGCGCGATCGGCTTTCTCACCAAGCCCGCGCGGGCGGTGGAACTGCTCGCGCTGGTGCGCCGCGCCTTGGACGGTCGCGCCGCCCTCGAGCAACGCCGGACGCTCTTCGAGCGCTCCCACAAGACCTGGGCGTGCAGCATTCCATGCCGCCGCGCGAGCATTCGGCCTCTTGTGAACCAGATCGGCGCGGAGATGGCCGTCTTCGTTTTCGCGGGCGACATACGGCCTCGCCGCGTGCTCATGGGCTTGGACGAGATTCTCGCGAACGCGGTCATCCACGGCGGCCTCGAGGTGGGATCCGAGACGCGTTCGGACGAGACGACCTCCTACGAGACCCTCATCCGCGAACGCGAGGAGGATCCCGCCTACGGCGATCGCCGGATCGAGATCGAGGTGGACCTCACGCCCGAGCGGGTTCGCATCGCGGTCACCGACCCGGGCCCCGGGTTCGACGTCGCGACTCTGCCCGATCCCGACGACCCGGAAGCCATCATGAGCGCCCACGGCCGCGGGATCCTGATGGCTCGAGCCCTTGTCACCGAGGTGCGGTATGAAGAGGGCGGCCGTCGTGTGACGCTCACCCAAAGGGCCGAGGAAGTCCAAGAACAGATTCCAGGCAGGTGATTCCCGATTCCCGGGCATATATGCTGTGTGCGCGTTTCAGAGCCGGGCGGGTTGGTTGCGCGTGGCTCGTTGACACGAGCGCGAAGCGGCTGGTACGCTTCCTGGCGCTGATAGCTTCGCTCGCAGGGAAAGGCTGATTCAGCATGCAGAGAATCGGCGTGGTTGTGGCCGTCGTTCTGTCCACCCTGGTGCTCATAGGCTATGTGGCCGCGGCGCACTCGGGCACGCCCGGCGTTGTCGCCGCACAGACCGCCCCGGCCGGTGG
>CAZCER010000775.1:0-2330 GCA_964497385.1 uncultured Armatimonadia bacterium
CCCGCCGAGTGCCACGGTCATGCTGCTCGGTACCTTCACCGGTCGGCGGCGCGATCCTGCCCTCACCCTCCGCGGAATCGCCGCGCCCGGCCGGGCAATGCGTGAGTACCCGAAGCCCTGGCCAACGTCGTATACTCAGGCGGCGGGTCGGGGGCGCCAGAAGGGTGCGGCGCATGAGGGTTCTGGGAGTGCTCGGTCTCGTCTTCGCGCTCGCGGGTTGCGCGACGCTCATGGATGACCCCACTCCGCTCGAGTTGGGCTCGCGCCGCGAGCTGTTCGTGGATTCGCACCTCATCGCCCGGCTGGATGGGGCCGTCCTCGAACTCCACCAGCCGCAGCGCGCCGGCACGGCCCTCCCGCTCGACGCGCCCTGGGAGGGACCCTACTCCGCGTACCCGACCGTCATCCAGGACGGCGATGTCTACCGGATGTACTACCGCGGGTCCTCGGACCAGGCGGACGGCGGGGCGGGCGAAGTCACCTGCTGCGCGGAGTCCGACGATGGTGTGGTCTGGCGCAAGCCGAGTCTCGGGCTCTACAACGTGGACGGATCCACGGCGAACAACGTCGTCCTCGCCGGCGACCCCCCTTTCAGCCACAACTTCACCCCGTTCCTCGACACGCGTCCGGGCGTGCCCGAGTCCGAGCGCTACAAGGCCGTCGCCGGGCTTGCGGACAGCGGCCTTGTCGCATTCGTCTCACCCGACGGTCTCCGGTGGTCGAAGCTCCGCGACGAGCCTATCCTCACCGACGACGCCTTCGATTCCCAGAACGTCGCGTTCTGGTCCGAGGCGGAGGGGCGCTACGTCTGCTACTTCCGCAGTTTCCGCAAGGTCGGAGGGGACACGTACCGCTGGATCTCGCGGTCGACGAGTCAGGACTTCCTTCAGTGGACGCCGCGCGTCATGATGGACCTCGGGGAGACCGATCTCGAGCAGCTCTACACCAACGCCACCCAGCCCTACTTCCGCGCCCCGCACATCTACGTCGCTCTGCCCCAGAGGCTGCTCATCACCGACTTGGGAGCCGAAGAGGTCCGCGCGGCCGAGACGCCTCCGTACATCAGTGACTGCGTGTTCATGACGAGTCGGGGCGGGAACGCCTTCGACCGCACCTTCCGCGACCCGTTCATCCCCGCCGGATACACCTCTCAGGACCGCACGGCTCGGAACAACATGGCCGCCGTCGGCGTCGCGCCCGGCACGGAGCGCGCGATGTACCTCTACCGGCTCTCGTACTACGGCGGGACCGGGACGCGCGTCGATCGCTACACGCTCCGGCCCGATGGGTTCGCGTCGGTCTCGGCGCCGGCGGGCGGCGGGGAGCTGCTCACGAAGCCGCTTCTGTTCACAGGGAGCAGGCTGGAACTGAACTACGCCGCGGCGGCCGGAGGGAGCGTATCCGTGGAGATCCAGTCGTGGGGCCGCGAGAAGATCCCCGGGTACACGCTGGAGGAGAACGTCCCCCTCACCGAAGACGAGATCGACGCGGTCGCGACCTGGCAGTCGGGCTTCGATCTCACGCCCCTCATAGGCCGGCCCGTGCGCCTGCGCTTCGTGCTCGTGGACGCGGAGTTGTACTCTGTGAAGTTTGGGTAAGGTGCGCCCTTCACCCTCGGAAGGGCCTCGGGCGCTGCCTTCGGAACCTGCCTTCGGCGGCCCTCCCGGAGAGGGCCGAAACGAAGGGAACCCGTCATGCGCATCGCCCGACTCACGCTCCTCGCCCTCCTCGCCCTCCTCGCTCTCCCCGCCTGCGCGGACTTCGACACCTTCGAGGCCGTCGTCGGCATGGACGACGAAGCCCTCTACTTCCCCGCGAGTTCGGCCTTCCAGGTCTACCTCGACGACGAACTCGCCTGGGAGAGCGCCGTCCTGCGGCCCGGGGATGAGGCGGTCGCCGTCTCCGTGCCTCTCGCGGGCGCGGAGCGCCTCCGCCTGGTCGTCACCGACGGCGGCGACACGATCCGCAACGATCGGGCCGACTGGGCCGACGCGCGCCTGGTTGGCTCCGAGTCGGGAGACGTCGTCTTCCTGTCCGACATGGTCTGGAAGACGCGCGACGACTGGATCACGGCGCGCATCGACCGGACGGTCACGGGGAACCCGCTGACCCTGAACGGAGTCGTCTACTGCCGGGGCCTCGGCGGCTTCGCGCGGATGGACTACGAGTGGACCGGTTGGGATGAACTGGCCGCGGAGACCGGGGCCGCCCGTGAGCGCGACGCGCGCGAGGGCGCCGAGGCGTGCGGAGGAAGCGTCCTCCTGTCGGCCCCCGCCGGCGTGACGGTGAGGTCCGGCTCTGAGGTCCTCCACGACGGAGCGACGGCGGCC
>CAZCER010000776.1:0-2324 GCA_964497385.1 uncultured Armatimonadia bacterium
CGACTACGACGAGGTTCGCGCGAACATCGCCGAGTCCGGGCAGGCGCCGGAGGAAGGGCACGCCGCGAGGGACGCGAAGGAACGGGAGAAGGCGGCGAAGACCGCGGAGGAGAGCGCCGCGAAAGCGGCGGAGTCCGAGGGCGAGTCCGAGGAGTAGTCGTAGGCGGTCCGAACCAGCGTGCTGACGATCGAGAACCTCGAAAAGACCTACGATGACGGGTGTCGGGCGCTCAAGGGCGTCAATCTAGCCATCGGTGAGGGTGAGTTCGTCATCCTCATCGGCCTGTCGGGTTCGGGCAAGTCGACGTTGCTGCGGTGCATCAACCGACTGGTCGACCCGACGGCTGGCAAGGTCCTGTTCGACGGCCAGGACGTCACGCAGGCGCGCGGGGCGGAACTGCGGCGTCTTCGTCGCGAGATGGCGATGATCTTCCAGCAGTTCAACCTCGTCGAGCGCAGCAGCGTCCTCCGCAACGTGCTCTCCGGCAGGCTCGGGTACGAGACGGGCGTCCGTACGCTCCTCGGCTTCTGGCCGCGCGCGGCGGTGCGGGACGCCTATGCGGCGCTGGAGCGGGTGGGGATCGAGGGCAAGGCGCGCAACCGCGCCACGGCGCTCTCCGGCGGCCAGCAGCAGCGCGTGGCGATCGCGCGGGCGCTGATGCAGAAGCCGAAGCTGATCCTCGCGGACGAACCCGTCGCGAGCCTCGACCCGGCCACGTCGGATTCGGTCATGCGCTACCTCGGCGAACTCAATCGTCGCGACGGACTGACGGTGATCTGCTCCCTCCACTTCCTGAGCCTCGCGCGGAAGTACGGGACGCGCATCGTCGCCCTGCGCGATGGCGCCATCCAGTACGACGGCAGCCCGCAGGGGATCGATGACGCGCTCTTCAAGGAGATCTACGGCGAGGACGCGGAGGAGGTCGAGATCCGTTGACGGACTCCGCGCTCACTCCGATGAACCGCTCGGCCCGTTGGCGCAAGGTGCTCGGGGGACTCTCCGCGCTCTTTGCTGACATCCTCATCTGCGAGTACGCGGCCTTCGGGCTCTACTACCTTGCGCACCGACAGGAGAGCAACGAGCCCGAGTGGGGAGAGCCAAGCGCGCTCATTCTTCTCGCCGCTTGCGCCGCGTTCGCGGGGCTTCTGGTGAACTGCTTCTTCGACGGCCTCGGACCGCGGGCGGCGCGCCTCCGGCTCGTTACGCTCGAGGGCGAGCCGGCGCCGATCGGTCGACGAGCCTTGCGGGCGGCCGCCTGGCTGGTGTCGGGCCCTCCGTTGTTGTGGGGCTACCTGTGGGCGCTCTGTGACGAACGCGGCCGGAGCCTCCACGATCGGCTCTCGGGAACGGAGTATCGCGACGAGGTGAAGGTCGGGACCGCGACGGTCGTGATCCCGTGGCATCGCTTGAGCGCGTTCTGGATCGCCGCGGGTCTCGTCGTGCTCACCTATGCCGTCGGGTGGGTCATCGCGGAGATCAAGCTGGGCGAGCTATGGAGCCCCGACAACCTGAAGCTGGCCGCCCCGCTGGCTTCGGCGCTGGTGCGGCCGAGCCTCGACATGGACGTCGTGAGCCAGTGCGTCTGGGCCATGGTGGAGACGATCTACCTCGCGCTGGTCGCGACGACGCTTGCCGTCCCCATCGCCATCGTGCTCAGCTTCTTCGCGGCGCGGAACATCATGCCGCGGACGGTGCTCGGAACCGGCGTCTACACGCTGATGCGCGCGCTTTTCACGATCACGCGGTCGATCGAGCCGATCGTCTGGGCGATCATCTTCGTCACCTGGGTCGGGGTGGGGCCGTACGCGGGGATGCTCGCGCTGTTCATCCACTCCGTGGCCGCGCTCGGGAAGCTGTATTCCGAGCAGGTCGAGAGCATCGATCCGGGCCCCGTCGAGGCGATCCGCGCGACCGGCGCGGGGCCGGTGCACACGGTGGTCTACGCGGTGTGGCCGCAGGTGGTGCCCCCGTTTGTCGCTTTCACGCTCTACCGCTGGGACATCAACGTGCGGATGGCGACGATCGTCGGCCTCGTGGGCGGAGGCGGGATCGGCTACCTCTTGTACCTGTATCAGGGCAGACTCATGTGGGCCGAAGTCGCGCTGATCGTGTGGATCATCACCCTGGTGGTCTGGCTCATGGACACGGCGTCGGCGCGCATCCGGGAGCGGATGGGTTGAGCAAGGCGGAGTTCGCGAACCCCACGATACGTCGGCGCGCCCGGCCCGCCATCTGCATCGACTTCGACGGCACCCTCGTGGACTACAGCGAGGGCTACCGGGGTCCGGGCGTGTACGGCTCCATCCTGGAGGGCGCCCGGGAG
>CAZCER010000777.1:0-2314 GCA_964497385.1 uncultured Armatimonadia bacterium
ACCCCGGCGAGGCGACGGTGGGCGAACTCGTCGAGGCGTGGGGCTTCAGCCCGCTTTCGCTCAAGATCCAGAAGACCGGCCTGACCTACCGCGGCAAGGAGACGATCGAGACCAGCCGGGGGCCGGTTGAGGCGCATCGGATCGAGATCGATGACGAGATGCTTGGACCGAACGTCACCTGGACTGACGACGCCGGCATGATCCTCCGTCAGGAGTTCGACTTCCAAGGCCTCAAGATGGCGATGGACCTCGTCAGCGGCGGCGGCGAGGCGAAGCGCTACGCACCGGACGACCTCGCGGCCGCCCGGGCGCCGAGCTTCGTCGACATGTCCGCCGAGCAGCTTCCGGCTCCGGATCCGGCGGGCGCGGGGGAGGCCGGCGAAGGCGGCGAGAGCCCCGACCTGCTGATGGCGACCCTCGTGGACTGCGGCGGGGAGATCCCCGATGCGCGCAGGTGCCGCGCGATGCGGGTGCGGGTGGTGGGGCTTGCCCGCGCGCGGCTCTTCATCGCGCGCGCCCGACAGCTCTACGGCGACATCGCGGCTCTCGCGGACGGCTCGTTCGGGGCGGACCTGACCGTCCTCACGGAGACGCCTCCCGAAACGGGGGCGCCGCTCCAGTCCGACCCGCCGGAGGATGTGGCCGCGTACCTGCAGCCCTCCCAGACGATCCAGTCCGACGACCCCGAGATCGTCGCCCAGGCGCGCGAGATCGTCGGCGACGAGACCGACTCCTGGAAGGCCGCTCTCGCGATCGCGAACTGGGTCGTCGGGAACATGACGCCCACGATGCAGGAGGCTCTACTCCGCTCCGCCAAGGAGGTTTACGAGAGCCGACGGGGCGAGTGCCGGAGCTACTCGGCGCTCACGTGCGCGCTCTGCCGGGCGGTGGGGATTCCGACGCGGATCGCCGCCGGCGCGGTGTACCTCGGCGACGCGCTCGGGCCCGAGGGTGAGGGCAAGTTCGGGTTTCACGCCTGGAACGAGGTTTGGGTTGGGCGCTGGGTGGCGCTCGATACGGCTTTCCCCGGTCCGGAGGGCGTGTTCCCCGTGGATGCGACGCACATCAAGTTCGCGGACGGCGAGGTTAGCGACATCACGATGGCCGCGCGGGTGGTGCGGAGTTTGCGATTGACGCTCGTGAGCGCCGACACGGCCGAGGAAGAGGCCGCGTGGGGAGGTGAGCGCGCATGGGCGTACGCGCGCTGATCGCGCTGGCGGCGGTGTTCCCGGCGCTCGTCTTCATGACCGGGTGCCGGACCGCGGAGCCCGTCGAGGCGGCTCGGGCCACCGGGGCGGGTAGCGAGCCGGCCGCCGGAGCCGGGGAGAGCGCGGGGACGATGAGCGCCGAGGAGTCGGGCGACCCGCTCGCTCCGTGGCGGGAGCCGGAGGCGACCGAGGTGCTTTCGGACCTCTACTACAGCATCAGCATGATGGGCTCGAAGGTCGGCTGGCAGCGAAGCACGCGCGCGAAGACGGAGTGGAACGGCAAGGAGGCCGTGCTCTACACCTCGACCATGCGACTCTCCTTGACCGCGCTCGGGTCGAAGGTCGAGCAGAGCATCGCGCAGAGCGTCGTTCTGACCCCCGAAGGCTGGCCCATCCGCGCGCACTACGCGCTTCCTGAGCAGACCGTCGAGGTCGCGTATCTGGAGGATGAAATCCTCTACGAGCGCACGGCGGCCGGCGCCACGCGGCGCGGGTCGACGCCCGTGCCGGCGGGGGCGAATCTGACCGATCCGGAGGCTGCTGGCTTCGCGGACTCCCTGGAGTCGGGGCGTGAGAGCGAGTACTACGTCTTCGAGCCAAACACGCTCCAGCTGCTTCCGAGCAAGCTGAAGGCCGTGGGGGACGAGCCCGTACAGGCGCGGGGCCGCACGTACGAGTGTGTGAAGGCCACATGTACGATCGGATCGACCACGACGCTCACGGTGTGGGTCGATGCGGAGACCGACGAGACCGTGAAAATGGTCAGCAGCGCCGCGGCGATGGAACTCGTCGTCGAGGACGAGGAGGTCGCGATGGCCGTGGCGCCGGGCTACACTCCCGACCTCGCCGAGCAGACCCGAGTCCTCGTCGATGCGCGCATCCCGAACCCCGGGAAGTGCCTCGACCTGAGGCTGCGCGTCTCGAAGCTCCCGAGCAAGGCTGTGATGATCTCCGATGAACGGCAGACCTGGAGCGATGTCGAGGAGGCCTCGGACGGCACGTTCTCCGGGGTGCTCACGATCCGATCCGCACCGGCGCCCTCGCGCAGCCGTGCGACATCGCGCTGAGCCTGCTGGAGCGCCACGCCGGAACATCCCGTATTGCGG